>CAIJOU010000593.1 GCA_903822375.1 Candidatus Hydrogenedentota bacterium | reverse complement strand
GTTGCCCGGCTGCACCTGGGCAAGCTGGGCGCCGATTTGGAAGCCCTGACGCCCAAACAGGCCGAGTATTTGGGCCTCCCCGTGGAAGGTCCTTTCAAGCCCGAACATTACCGCTACTAGACACGAGAGATAACGGACCGTTTTGCGGCACCCTCAGGGTTGGATAAAGTCCAAGCTTGGGGGTGCTTCTTGTTGGGCCGGGCACTGTGGCGGGGCGAGCACCCCCATGCCCGGTCTTCGTCCGGGCCCGAGGGTGCCACGAAAGCCTCGTCCAGGTGCGGGGGACTGAAAATACAGGTGCCGCGCCCTTTTCCCCAGCCCGGCCGGGGTGTATAATGCGGCCATCCGCGAACGTATGTCCTTATTCCTCATCATTTATCAGAGGTAGCATCGTGAATCAGGAGTACCAATGGATTGACCAGCCCGAAACCTGGGGGCACTGTCTCAAAGCGCTGCGCGCAGCGGACCGGTTCGCCGTCGATCTGGAGGCCAACAGCCTGCACGCGTATCGGGAACAAATCTGCCTGATCCAAGTGTCCACCGAAAGTCAGGACTATATTATCGACCCCTTGGCGGGGCTTGACTTGTCCGGCTTTGGCGCGCTGCTGGCGGATGCATCCGTGGAAAAAGTGTTTCATGCGGCCGACTATGACATGAGTCTGCTTAAGGGCCTTTACGGGTGGGAGGTGCGCCGCCTGTTCGACACGATGTGGGCGGGCCGCGTGCTGGGCTGCGCCAAGATGGGGCTGGCCGGATTCATCGAGGATGTCTTTGGCGTAGAACTCAGCAAGAAGCACCAAAAGGCAGACTGGGCGCGCCGGCCGCTCTCCGCGGAGATGCTCGAATACGCGAAGAACGACACGCATTACCTGCTGCGGCTGCGGGACGACCTGGAGCGGCGGTTGCGTGAGGCGGGCCTCTACGAAGAGGCCATGGAGATCTTCGGCGGCATTGTGGACGTGGACCCGTCCGAACGGATTTTCGACCCCGAGGCCTTTTGGCACATTCGCGGCGTGCGCGAACTGCCGCCGCGCGGCCAGGCGGTCCTGCGGGCGCTGTTCATTTACCGCGAGGAAGAGGCGCGCCGCCGTGACACCCCGCCTTTCAAGGTGGTCAATGATGCGATGCTGCTGCGCATTGCCCACCAGGCGGCTGTGGAAAAGGGGCCCGTGGAAAACGTGCCCGGCATTTCCGACAAGCTTCTCGCCCGCCTGGGTTCGCGGTTGCAGCAGGCGGTGGCCCAGGGACGGCACGACCCGCTGCCCAAACAGCCCCGCCGTCCGGCCCCGCGTCTGTCCAGTCCGGGTTTCAGCCAGCGCTATGAGGCGCTGCTCGAAATGAGAAAGCGTCTTGCGCGCGAGCGCGGCGTCGAGTCAGACGTTATCCTGGCCCGCCGCACCGCCGTGGAAATTGCCGAGAAGAATCCGCGCGGCGAGAAGGACCTGGAAAAGATCATCTCGCTCGGTCCGTACCGCCGAAACCTGTATGCGAAGGATATCCTCCAGGCGCTGGAGGAGGAATAGAAACGAAGGGGGCCGTGGAACCCGCGCCCGCGCGGCCCACGGCACGGTTGCCGTTATGCCCACACCAGTAAGAGAGTCCAATCTTGCCGGAAACCCCGATCCGGGCGCCGTTCCGCCCCGGATTGCCGTGGTGCTCCGGATCGAGTGGTTCCTGCTGGTCCTGCGTTATCTGCTCTATCTCTTTGTCGTGCTGCTGCATGTTTCCGGATTCGGCCTGTTCCAGGGGGCCACACTTGCCGCCATGGCCGGCACGGCCCTGCTGCACAACGTGTTCTCGCAGTGGGTGCTGTACACGCGGCGGCATTGGCTGTTTCTCTCGCCGGTCAATCTCCTGCTCTACTTGGGCCGCATCATCCTGCTCGTCGCGCTGACCGGCGGCGACACCAGCCCGTTGTCGTCGCTGTTTCTGCTCTTCCTGATCGGCTGCAACGTTTACGCCCCCGGGGGTCGGTGGAATTCGTGGCTGGCCGTGGTGGTGTGCGCCGCATACTCTTTCACCATTATGGGTGACTGGGTGGTGAACGGCATGGACTACATGGCCGTCAACGTCTACGCCAACCTCGCACTGTTCGGGTTCAGCGGCTGGATCATGCATCAGCTCGGCAGGCTCCTGCGGCAGACCGAGGCCGACGCCGCGCGCCGGGCGCGCGAGTTGCTGTCGTCGGAAGCGACGCTCCGCACGATTCTGGACAACACGGCGGAACCCATCGCGGTCTACGGCGAAAATGAATTCATCGCCGAGGCCAACAAGCAGGCCTGCGCCTTCTTCGGCGTTTCCCGCGACCATCTGGTCGGCCGCCGGTTCCGCGAGTTTCTGTTCGACGACGGGCTGCTTTCCGACCGGATGGACGCCACCCGCCGCGCCGGTGAATTCCATGACGAGATGCTCGTGGTGCGTCCCGACGGCAACGAGCGCAGCGTGGACATGCACATCCACTCTTTCATCCGGGACCGGCGCCGTTTCTTTGTCGCCATGTTCCGGGACATCACCGAACAAAAGGACCTGGCGGACGTTCAACGCCAGGCCAAGAAGCAGCTTGAAACGGCCAACAGCGAGCTTCAGCGCGTCAATGCGCTCCGCGACGACTTCTATTCGACCGTCGCCCGGCGGCTGCGGTCTCCCCTGTCGGCCATTCTCGGGTTCATCGACATGCTGCTTGACGAGGAGATGGGGGAACTGGGAAGCGAACAGCGCACCGCCCTGCAAAGCTGCCGCCGGAGCGCACGCCGCGTGGTCGACATGGTGGACGAGGCCTTCGAGACCGCACCTCAAGCCGCGCCGCTGGAGGCGGACGCAGTGCCCGCAGCGGCGTCGATTGCCGACGGCACAGAGGACCGGGTCTAGGCTTCCCGGTTTCGGGTTTCAGGCCCCTCGTCCGGGCCGCGTTCCCAACGCCCCATTCAACACTCCGCCCAGCACCCCAATGGCACCCTCGATGGTTGCCTCGTCGCACATCGTGTAGTTGAGACGCATCGTCGAAAGGCCCTCCCCCGGCTCGGTGTAAAAGTACCGGCCGGGAACAAAGGCCACTTTGTTCTCGATGGCCTTCCAGTAGAGGGGCTCGATATCCAGCCCTTTCGGACCCTCGGCCCAAAGAAACATGCCGCCCTCCGGTTTGGACCAGGAGAACTTTTCCGGAAAATGGACCGCCAGCGCATTGAGCATGGCCTCTTGGCGGGGACCGTATATGGCAAGAATCTTCGGCAATTGTCGGGTGATGTAGCCCCCGGAAAGGTATTCCGCCGCAAGCGCCTGGTTGAAGGTGCTCGTGTGCAGGTCCACGCCCTGCTTCACGACCACAATCCAGCGTCGAATATCGGGCGGGGCCACACAGACGCCCAGCCGCAATCCCGGCGCAAACACCTTCGACAGCGTCGTGAGATAGATGACATTCTCCGGCGCGAAGCTTCTTATGGGCGGCACGGCCTCACCCCGATAACGGAGCGCACTATAGGGGTCATCCTCGATCAGAAGGGCCCGATTCCGCTGAATAATCTCCGCAATCTGCTTTCTGCGCTCCACCGGCAGCGTCCGCCCGGTCGGGTTTTGAAAGGTGGGCACAAGGTAGATGAGTTTCACCGTGTTGGCCGCAAGCACCCGTTCCAGACACTCCGGAATCAGCCCCTCGTCATCCGTGTCCATTTTCACATAGGTCGGCTCATAAGGGGCAAAGGCCTGAAGCGCCCCAAGATAGGTGGGTGCCTCCACCGCGATCTTGTCCCCTTTCGACACCAAAACCTTGGCGATGGCATCCAAGGCACCCTGGGAGCCGCTGGCGATCAGGATTTCCTCCGCGGTGGTGCATATGCCCTTCCGTTGCAGATGCGGCACCAACGCCTCCCGAAAAGGCGGAAACCCCTCGGTGAAATCGTATTGAAACGCCTGCGGACCGTACTTGGCAATCACCTTTTCGGCAAGTTCGCCCATGATGTCCATGGGAAAACTCTCAGGGGCCGGAATTCCCCCCGCCAGGGAGACCATTCCGGGCTGGGAAACCACCTTCAGGATTTCCCGAATGGCGCTTGCGCCCATTTTGTGCGTTCTATCGGCCAACAAATGACTGAAGTCCATGAGAAAACTCTCCATGGGTTGCAGGGAAGGGGATTGACGAACTAAAACCTACCCCATCCTGCGCCGGAACTGCAAGCGCCCGCTTCTGGACGTGCCGCCTGCGAAGGGATGGGAAAG
>CAIJOU010000592.1 GCA_903822375.1 Candidatus Hydrogenedentota bacterium | reverse complement strand
GTCGGTGGCCTCCTGTTGAGGTTGTCGTTGGTGGTTTGAGCTGCTCAGCCCATCTTTGCAAAAAAAAGGCGTATTGTCAATAGATATGCCGTTGTAATATCAACAAACACAAACAGTTACAAAAACACGGGATCACTCAGTTCTGGCCCCCCTAATCTTACGGCGTGACTAAAATGCCGTTTTTCGCAACGAATTCTTTTGCTCCTGCAGCAAACTGCGTATTCCAATTGGAACGGCCACTGAATCCAAAGGAACTCGGCCACCTATTGTAAGGGTGCGTGGCCACCCATTCCAATCCAGCGCTCCTTGTTGTGGCGCGGTCGGGAAACCACGCCACAACCGAGCATGTCGCATGCGATATCGAGGGAGTGGGGGCGGCAAAGGCGTCTTTCCATTTGACGGGACTGGACAAATGTGTTCGGGTGCGCTAGAATATACTCTTGACAAAAGACCTGCGGGCCGTGCCCCTGTGGACGGACCGAAGTTGACGCGTATCCCTGGGTGTTTGCCCGGGGCAGAGAGAGGGATAGAGCATGAAGATGAAGACCTATGCCGCGATACTGTTGCTGGCGATGCTGTGCGCCGGTGTTGCGGACGCCGTTCCGCCGGCCTACTCCGGCGAGTTTGGAAACCCCGAAGAGCCGGCGTTGCGTCCGCTCAAGTGGACCTATGTGGGTGTGAAATCGCTCGTGCAGTCCACGAAGGACGGGCTGGCCAGCGGCGTGGAGAAAGACCCGGCTTCGATGGCGGGCGAGGGCGCCCTGGGCGCGGTCAAGGGCACGGGCAGCCTGGTCTCCAGTGTGGGCCACGGCATCGTGGGCGCACCGTTGCCGACCAGGAAAGAGGCCAAGACCCTCTCCTATGAGCAGGCCGCCCTGGTTGTGATTGACAAAGAAACCAAGAAGGGCGCAGGCGAGCAGGCATGCTGCGAGTCGGCGGAGTGTCAGAAAGCGACGGAGCAGCCCGATCCCGCGGCCCAGTTCCGCAAGCCGGCCCCGTCGACGGTGCTCCCCGCGGAGAGAGTCGCGGCCGCCAAGCCGACCCTGGTTGAAGAGTCAAGAGTGGAGAAGGCGCAGCACCGCTACGTGCCGGTGCAGTCCGGCTACCGCACCGACCACCGCTCGGACGGCAAGGGCAACCTTCTCAACCTCGCGAAGTAACCTTTCCCGCACAGACAATAGCATTCGGCGCGCCGGCCACCGGGTCGGCGCGTCTTCTTTATGGTCGTGAATAACCGGCGGGACGCGTCTTTCAAGACGGCAGCAACAGAAGCCGCAGATGAAAGGCGGTTTCGCAGCATGCCCCGGCATCGAAGACCCCGCATCGAGTCTGCCCCGATTCATGAATCCCCCCTGCGAGGGGGGAAGGCCCGAAGGGCCGGGGGTGTAGGTTCGGGGAGCATGCGGAAGCATACACGCCCCGCTGCTTCGCAGCGCCCCCCTCTCAGGGGGAATCCAAGACTTTTGTTCTCCCTGTCTTTCAAAATCAGCCGGACGTGTCCATGACCCGCCTGATTTCGTCAACAAGGTCCTTCACGGTCACCGGCTTTACCAGCACACTCCGGATTCCCGCTTCCCGCCACTGCGTGCCGGACATCTGGTCGCTGTAGCCGGTAAACAGGATGACGGGCAGTCCGGGCTGGCGCCGGGTAAGCTCTGCGGCCAGTTCTGTACCCGCCATCCCCGGCATGATCTGGTCCGTGATGACGACGTCAAACCCGCCCACGGTCCGGTCAAAAGCGTCCAGGGCCTCCTGTGCGTTCTTGCACGGGGTCACCGCAAACCCCAACCGGGGCAGGGCGAGATTGGCAAAACGCAGCACCGCCTCGTCGTCATCGACAAAGAGGACCCGTTCCCTGCCCCCGGCAAGGTTCTCCATGCGCGCCGGTTCCTCAACCACCATGTCCGCGACCCGGGGCAGATAGGCCTGGAAGGTGGACCCGGCACCGGTGCGGCTCTCTGCCATGACGGCGCCGCCATGGTCCGTGATGATGCCATGCACCACGGCCAGCCCCATGCCGGTGCCCTCGCCCGGCCCCTTGGTGGTAAAGAAGGGGTCAAACACCCGCGTCAGGACGGCCGGCGACATGCCGTGGCCCGTGTCGCTCACCAGAATCCGGACATAGGGCCCAACGTGCAGTTTGGGATGGGTCGCCGCCAGCCGTTCATCGACTTCGACATCGGACACCCGCAGTTCCAGCCGCCCGCCCTTCTTTTTCATTGCATGCGCGGCGTTGGTGCAGAAGTTCATGACGACCTGGTGCATCTGCGCCGCATTGGCCACGGCCGCCCCCGAATTGGTGTCCACGCTGTCAATGATGACGATATTTGCGGGAAGGGTGGCGCGCAGCAATTTTATGGCCTCGCGCGCGACAATGTGCAGATACAGCGGGGCGCGCTCCCGCCCCGACTGGCGGCTGAAGAGGAGAATCTGCCTGACCAGGTCCTTGGCGCGGTGGGCGGCCTGCAGTGCCTCCACCAGGTCGCCTCGGGGGCGGGAACGGGCCGGCAGATCGCGAATGGCCAGGTCGGTCAATCCGATGATTCCCGCAAGGATGTTGTTGAAGTCGTGCGCTATGCCGCCGGCCAGCACGCCCAGGCTCTCGAGACGCTGGGAATGCTGCATTTCATGCTCCAGCCGCCGGCGTTCCTCCTCCATGCGGATGCGCGCGGTGACGTCCTTCATGGCGCCGATCATCCGCACCGCGCGTCCGTCCTCGCCGGGCAGGGCCACGCCGGTGTCCTCAATGCAGCGCTCCTCGCCGGACTTGTGCAGGACGCGGTATTCCATCTGGTACCTGCCCACCGTTTCGAGCGCCTCCGACAGCCGCGACAGCACCTGTCGCCGGTCCTCCGAGTGAATCTGCCGCTGCCAGCGCCGCCATCCGATGGAGCGCATTTCGGCCTGTGTGTATCCCATCACCCGCGTGACCGCGCCGCCCCAGGTGATCTTGCCCGTGATGGTGTTGCAGTCATAGGTCATCTGGCCCGTTTCAGCCAGGAAGCGGTACTCGTGGTCCGGCGAACCGGCGCCTTCCGCCGTGTTGCGCGCCACGGCCACCACCGCGCGGCCCTCCTCCGTGTCGAGGACGCCCGCCGTGATGGCGACGGGCACCTGCCGGCCGTCCTTACCCAGCATTACCGTCTCGAAACTGAGCTGCCGGTGCTGAAGGATGCTCTCGATGCGGGCCTCAATCCCATGCACCCGGTCCGGCGGGGACAGTTCCCGCAGCGTGAGCCGGGCCGCCTCCTCGCGGGTGTAGCCCAGCCAGCGGCAGGCGGTGTCGTTCATCTCCCGCACGCGCCCCTTGAGCGCCCCGTCCGGGACTTCGAACACCATGATCGCCTCGCCGCTTGCGTCGAAGACCAGCCGGTAGCGCTGGTCTGCCTCATGCAGGTCCCGGGCGCGCTCCTCCGCCACCCCGGCAAGGCGCCGGTTCACCGCCCGCAGTTCGTTTTCAGCCCGCTTGATGCGCAGCATCACGCGTATTTTTGCCATCAATTCGACCGGTTTGGAGGACCGGTCCAGCAGGTCGTCCGCGCCGGCCTCCAACCCCGCCACGCGCGTGCGCGCATCCGTGCTTTCGTCGGTGGTGAGCAGGATGGGAAAGTAGTCGGTGCGCGGGTCCGCCTTGAGCCTGCGGCACAGGTCAATGCCGCTAATCTCGGGCATGTTGAGGTCGATGACGGCGCAGTCCACGCTGCCGTCCGCCGCAAGGACAAAAGCCTTCTCCGGCGAGGAGGTTGCCAGCACGTGGCATCCGGGCATCTCCGCGTGCAGCACCGCCGCCAGCGCGTCGAGGTTTGCGCGTTTGTCATCCACCAGCAGCAGCCCGGGCAGCAGCCGCTCTTTTCGATGTGATGGGGGCATGCGGGGTCTCCGAAAATCGGCCCCATTATAGCCCCGCCCCTTCCGCTTCGGGTATCATTACCGCAGAGTGGTTCACAATCGCCGGAGCAGAGCAGCCATGCAATTCATAAAGACGGACATCGACGGCCTGGTTATCATCGAGCCCGACGTGCACCGCGACGCGCGCGGGTACTTCCTGGAAACCTACCACGCCGAGAAATACCGCGATGGCGGCATCGACGCGGTTTTTGTGCAGAACAACCAGTCAAAGTCCGTGAAGAACACCCTGCGCGGACTGCACGGCCAATGGCGCCATCCCCAGGGCAAGCTTGTCCGCGTGATCGAGGGCGAGATCTATGACGTGGCCCTGGACCTGCGCCGCGGTTCCCCCAGCTTCGGCCGCCATATGGCCGCCATGCTGTCGGCGGAGAATTTCCGCCAGTTCTTCATCCCCCCCGGATTCGCCCATGGTTTCTGCGTGCTGAGCGACGTGGCGCAGATCGAGTACAAATGCACCGACTTCTACCGGCCCGACGACGAGTTCACCATTGCATGGAACGACCCGGCGATTGGCATTTCCTGGCCCGTGTCCGAGCCGCTGCTGTCGGAGCGCGACCGCAACGCCCCGCTCCTGGCGACGGTAAGCGACCGACTCGGGACAGCCTGACGGGAACGGGGGAGACCTGCGGTCGGAAGGGTGGCGTGGTCGGGAAACCTCGCCACAACTTGAGCCTAAAAGAAACCGGCGCGGCCCAAACGGGCCGCGCCGTAATT
>CAIJOU010000591.1 GCA_903822375.1 Candidatus Hydrogenedentota bacterium | reverse complement strand
CGCTGAAGGGCGATGCGCGAATCGAGATGGCAGCCAAGACCGAAAATGATCCGCTCCTGGCCGCCCTTCGGACGCGCTGAAAATGCTGCAAATGCGGGAATGCCGAGATCGGTGGTGATTTCGAGCGCCCAGAGTTCCCTGCCGAGCGTTCCGTAATGGGCCCGGAGTTCCATGAACCAGGGTTCCCCGAAACTGTCGATGTCAACACCGGGCTTCCGGAGCATGTTGTACCACCAGAGTGCCACGGCATCGCGTTCGACCAGTTCGAAGAAACCCTGCATCACGGCCTCTTCGAGCGTGTTGCCCGAGGCATTGCCATTCGCGCAGCCCATTGCGTAAAAAGCATCCAATGACTTCCCCCCCCTTACCCTAAAATAGAGCAATTGTGTTGGAAGGTATTTGTGGCGGGCTTCTGTCAGCGACCAGACGGGCGTCCAGTCTATCTCGGCATTTTCGTCGAACGGCTCAGGCACGACGTTGAATTTTGACTTGCGATCGGTCCACATCTTGCGGTCGGTGTACTGGCGGTCGCTGTAGCCCATGACGGCGTTGGGGTGGATGACGGCATCGCCGTGTTTTGAGAGCATGGCGCTGTAGCTGCCGGGGATGCGGATCTCCTGGCCGTGCGCTTCGCCGGAATAGCGTTCAAGCGCTTCGCACAACGCACTGGCCTTCGCCTGCGTTTCGGAGGCACCCTTGCCGGCACTGGCGTTGCGAAGCCCGGTTTTAAGATCTTCGAGATGCTCCAGCTTCATCGCAGAATTATGCCCCGCAAGGTAAACATGGACGATCCCGTTGGATTGCGGCAGCTTTACCAGTGCGGTGACCACGCCCGTGACAGGGCTGACAAAGCGGTCGTATTTCTCGAGGGTATTTTCGGGCGGTACCGTCCGATGGCCACCGTCTTGCATGAAGGTTACCTTACCGCTCGATAGCACCACAGGCTCCATGCTTTTTGCCGGTGCAGTGCCGCAGGTCGGGCAATACGGGTTTGCCGCCAGAGCATGCATTCGTGAGGCACAGTTCCTCAGGTCAAGGGAGAAGAGCTTGCCGTCGAGCCCGCTTTCAGCCCCTGTAAGCACCTTGACGACTTCCGCCGCGGCAAGCGCATAGGCGGCATTCATCGATACAGCCAATGCGGGCTGCACAGGTACAACTGACGTGCCATGAGTTTCGGCGAACCTGTGGACAAGACGGTGACGCTTCAGCTTGTGGCGAAGACACCCGAGACAACCGGCAGCGTCCGGCCTGAACACCGGGCCGATCCAGAGTTCGAAACCCGTGGGGCGAAACGGCAAAAACATTCTGCCCTCGGAACGGGCATGGGCCGCCATTGCAGCCAGACCTTCATGGAGGTAGTCGCCTGTGAGCACGAGGTCCAGCAGGCATTCTCCTTCATCGGCCACGACACCCACTCCCAACGCTTCCAACACTCTCTTCATCGGGGCTGGATCGATACCGCCGACTCCGAACACGCGGACGCCCTGCCGCAGCGACTCCACCACCGACCGGGGATCGATGCCGACCCCTTGCCAGAAGCCTGCAACGGCAGGGTCCATGCCAGGGATCTGCTCGGTGATATAGCCT
>CAIJOU010000590.1 GCA_903822375.1 Candidatus Hydrogenedentota bacterium | reverse complement strand
TGCCGCCATAGCCCGGTTGTTGCGCAACGCGGGTATGGACCTGTGGTACCTGCCGCCCTACAGTCCCGACTTCAACCCCTAGAACTGATGTGGGCCAAGGTTAAGAGCCTTCTTCGCAGCGCCAAGGCCCGCACCCGGCTGTCGTCCCTTGTGCATCCGATATAAGTCGACAGGCGAGGGCGCCTGTCCTACATCCCTCCAAAGACTTTCTCAATCCCGTCCAGTTTCATGCACTGGTCGCCCTGGGTGGGGGCGACGATGCCACCCTCGCCGAACTCGTTCCAAGCGTAGATCGTGAAGGCTTTGGCGCCGCCGGGCAGGCCCAACTGAGACTGGGCCAGCAGGTCTTTCTTGACGCTTTCCAAGGCGGCCGTCCATTCATCCTTATTGGGGAAGGCGTAGCATGCCCGCTTGTCCGGCCAGGGGCGCGGGTTCCATCCGGCGGCCGCGTAGGGCAGATAGGGCACGGCGTCGTTGAAATGTTTGGCGCGTCCCTCTTCGGTGAACTTCTCCAAATCGGAGAAGGGGTAGTCCTCCGGTCTCTGCTCCTGCTGCGGAAGGTCCATGTAGGTTGCGGTAAAGTCGAAGAGCTTGGCCGCCCAGTGTTCGGCGGGGATGGGTTCCGGACCGCCCACACCGCAGCCGATGAGCATTTCCCCCAGCCCCGCATTGCGCACGGCGGTGCGCAGTTGGTCGAGCTTTGCCTTGCACTTGGCGAGGTCCTTGCCGTTCTGCATGACAAAGTAGTGGCCGCCGTGCACCTTGAACACCAGTTTCCCGTCGACGCGCAGATAACTGGGGTGGCGGAAACAGGTGAGCCAGAACTGAATGCAGTCCTGCCAGTCCTCGTCGGTGGCGACATCATAGGGCGGATGATTGCAGAACTCGACGTAGAACTTCATGCGCCCGCTCTCGCTCGAATGCATGAAATCGAGGACGCCCCGTTCCAGATTGCGCGCGTTGGGTTCCCTCTCCCCCGTCTTCCCGTTGTAGTACCAGAGGATGGCGAAGAAATCGACGCCGTAATCGGCGGCGGCCTTGATCTCGCGGTCCATGGTGGCCTGGTTGTTGAATTCGCCAAGCAGCGGCACCCGTTGCGGGTACTTGGGCCGCCAGTCCGCGCCGTCGGCGCCGTGCCATTTGTTGGGCGGCGCTTCCCACCATCCGGCAAAGTAGTTGATGCCGACAAGAATGTCCTTCTTGGGGGGCACGGTTGCGTCCGGCGCACTCAAGGCGGAGATCATGCACAGGGCGGTGCAGGCAAACATGGGCAGAGTTACTCCTTGTATGCGGCCTTGCCGGCCTCATCGAGCCACCCAAGCGCGGCCTGACAGTATTCGACATGGGTCGGCGGCCGGGAATGGGCGCGCTGGAACCGTTCGCACCATTCTCGGCCCCGGGCGATGCATTGCCGGTGCATGCGGTAGACGGGCTGGATGACGCCATGGTTGTCAATCATCCAGAAGCCGCTGGTCTTCTCGCTTCCCTCCTCCATCTCGTTGTCGTAGATCTCCCAGTAAAGGAGAAACGGACAACCCCATTCCAGCCCGGCACGTATCACCTCGCGGGAGGCCACCTCCTGCGTTTTGGGCGAGAACACCTGGCGGAGAGGAAAACCGTATTCGCCGACGAATACACGGGGGGCATCCCAGTCCAGTTCCTTGGGGGGCAGCTTCGCCGCGATGTAATTCAGCGCAGTCTTCAGGCGGTTCCGCATCTCGGGAAAGCCCTTGGTGAAGTCGAGTGAGTCATAGCTCGAATAGGAGACCATGTCCAGATTGGTGTGGGGCAGCACGCTGTTGCAAACCGTGGTCCGGCCGGCAATGGCCTTGTGCACCAGGTTCACCTCGGTGTAGTGAAACACGTGCACGCCCTGATGGGGCGTGTCGCGGCGCGCGTCATCCACGGCCTTCTGCCGCAGGTTAAGCCATTCGATCATGCCCGCCACGGATTCGGGCTTGGGTTCGGCGTTGATGTCATATCCGCCGAGAAGCACCCAGTCCCCTTCCCAATGACCCAGCAGGAAGGTCTTGTCCGTTCCGCTGAACTTCTCGAGCAGGTACCGGGTGAGGTCGTACATCTCCCGGTATTCCCGCTGCCGGTCCTCCTCGGTCCAGGGTTCTCGGCAGGACTTTGCGGTGCCCAGGGGATAGGCCCAAATCAGGTAATAGTCAAAGGGCATGCCCAGCACGGCCTGGTAGGACGGCTCAAGCGTGAAGAGATCCTTCATGGTCTTTATGTCGGGATTGGCCGGAAGATGGTAGGACGCCATGGCACCGGGTCCGGCCTCGAACTTGATGACGTTCGAGCCCATGCCCGCCATAGCCTGCGCCGTCTCCACAAGCCGGGTCTTGTCGGTGAGGTGATACTTGGGCGAGAAGGTCTGGGTGCCGACGCAATAGTTGAAGGCCGGCCGCTTGCCGGCACTTGCGCATCCGGCAAGGGTGAACGCCGCGAATGCGGCAATAATGAGCGCCGTACTGCGCCGCTTCACTTGAGTCCGGTCCATTCACCCATGCGGCGCCAAAGCCCCTTGGCCTCCACGGCGGAGGCCGTGACCAGTTCGGTCTCGCCGAAAAGGGTGTCGCCCAGTTTGAGGCTCACTTTCCCAACAGTCGCCCCGGCCGGCACGGGCGCTTTGATTTCGGTCGGCACGGACACCTCGACCTTCAGGTCTTTCACGTCATCATTGCGGACCACGGCCTCAAGAAACCCTTTGGACACCAGGCCGACGCTGGGGGCAACCCCGTTCGTCACCGGAATGGGCTTTCCGATGGACGCGCCCGCCACCACGGGCCGGACCCGTTTCATCTTCTTGAACGAGGCTTCGAGCACTTCCTGCGCGCGCTCGGAACGCTCGTGCTTGGAGTCACCCATGACCACGACGATCAGCCGGATGCCCTCGCGCTGGGCGGTCACCGTGATGCAGAACCCGGCGGCGCGTATGTACCCGGTCTTGAGACCGTCCACACCGGCAACGACCCCGAGCAGTTTGTTGGTGCTTTGCTTGGTTCCGTCACTCTCGCGGAAGGTAAGTTCCTTCTGCGAGGTCCATTCCAGAATCTGGGGATGTTTGACGCATTCCTGGCCCAGCCGGGCCATGTCCCTGGCGGTGGTCAGGTCAAATTCCTGGCCCTTCCCGGGGGGCAGCCCATGAACACTGTTAAACTTGGACTGCTTCATGCCCAATTCCTGGGCGCGCTTGTTCATCGCCTCGATATAGGCGTCCTTGGAACCCCAGAGCCCCTCCGCCACGGCCATGGCGGCGTCATTGGCGGAGGCGACCGCCACGGCGGGCATGAGCTTGCTCAGCGGGTAAGTTTCGCCCGTCTTAACGTATACCTGCGTGCCGCCCATGCCCTCGGCGTTCTTTGAGACCGTTATCACCGTGTCGTAATTCCAGCGACCGGCCTGCGCCCCCTCGTCCACCATCAGCATGAGCATCATCTTGATCATGCTGGCGGGCGGACGCTGAATGTCCGGGTTGCTCTCGTCCAGCACGGCGCCGCTGCTGGCCTCAATGCAGAAATAACTCTCGGGCAGTGCGGCGAAATAGTCCGCGGTTCCTGCTGCGGCAGTGGGTGCCGCAGGCGCCGCGGGCGCGGACGGGACAACCGGAGAGGCGGAGGGCGCCGGAGCGGCGGGAGCGGCGGGGGCAGCATGGGCGCCGTGAGGAGCGTGGGCCGCATGGCCGTGCGCGGCGGGAGCCGCCGCAAGCGAATACATGAGCGCGTTCAGTACTACAAACAATGTCATAATTCGACACCTTCCCGAACATCAGCGTGCCGTTCAGCGGACGACGCCGATAACATCCGTGATTTCATTGATACTAAATGGTTTATGGAGCACGCCGGCCACGTCAAGCCGCTCGAACTCGGACTTGCTCACGCCGGTCATCATGTAGACCGGGGTGACATGGGTGGCCGGACAGTCGCGGAAGACCTTAATCGCATCGTTCACGCGTGCCCGGGGCACGTCGCCGTCCAACAGGATGGCATCGGGCCGGAGGGTTTCCGCCATATCGGCGGCGGCGTGCGGCGTGGTGGTGCAGAAACAGCCTATATCGCGGTACTTCAGGGCGGTGGCCATCCATTCAAGCAGCCCCGGGTCTGAATCGACCACCAGCACACAGCGTTTCAACGGGTGCGCGGGATGGGCATCGCCCAATCCGGGCGTTTCCCCCGTCTCCGCGGCGTCCATCAGCCGGCGCATGGCCCCGACAAGCGCGTCGGCGGCTATGGGCTTGACCACGAAATCCGTGGCGAGCCACTGTCCGCGGACCTCTCCAATATCCGACTCCGATTCCGTGGTGAGCACCAGCGTGGGGATGTGCTGGGTCAGGGGGTTCTGACGGAGAAGGCGCATGGTGGTTTTGCCGAGCACGTCGGATGGCGCTTCGTTGAGCAGAATCATGTCGGTGGTCCCGTCCGCGGCTCTTCGCACGCACTGGTAACCGCTGGGCACCCAGTCAATCTCGGCCACGCCGCGTCCGATAAGCACGCGCAACGCCTCCGCAAACTCCTCGTTTTCGGAGGCGGCCAGCACGCGCAAATGTTCAATACCCTTCATCGGGTCGTCACCGCCCAGCGGGCGGGCCACGGCGCCGGGCAGGCACACCGTAAAGCAGCTTCCCTCGCCGTGGGTGCTGGCGACCGAAATGGAGCCGCCGTGGGCCTCGACAATATTCTTGGCGATGGACAGGCCGATACCGGTTCCCTCGTACTGGCGCGTCTTTGAACTGTCCACCTGGAAGAAGCGGTCGAAGATGCGCTGATGAAAGGCGGGATCGATGCCGATGCCGGAGTCGGAAACGGAAATGACAAGGTCCCGCTCACCGGCCTGCTCCACGCACACGCGAATGCGCCCGCCGCGGGGGGTGAACTTGACGGCATTGTTCAGCAGAATGCCGAACACCTGCACGATCTTGTCGCGGTCGGCCCAAACAAACGCGGGAGCGCCGGCGCAGTCAACGGACACGTCAAGCTGCTTTTCGAGCGTGTCGGGGTGGATGGCGGCCGCCGCCTCGTTTGCAACGGCGTCGGGCCGCCAAAGGTTCTGCACGATTTGAATGCCGCGAATCTGCATGCGGCTGAACTCGATCATCTCGTTGATCAGGCCGAGCAGCCGGTCGACATTGCGGTCCACCACCTTGATGGCGCCCACCTGCGCCTCCTCAAGGGGGCCGAGCGAACCGGCGGCGAACATCTCGACGTAACCCTGAATGGTGCTGAGAGGAGTGCGCAGTTCGTGGCTGACATTGGACAGGAAGCCGTCCTTGGCGCGGTCGTGCATGCGCAGTTCTTCGTTGGCCCGTTCAAGTTCGCGGGCGCGGAGGGCAAGCTTCTGCTGCATGCGCTTGATGTCGGCGATGCCGGTCACCACAAGCGAATGCCCGCTTTCCTCCTCGCCGCCGTCGGGCAGGGCCGCCGCGGCCACGACCGTCGGCACCAGCCGTCCCCCGGCGTCAATGAACTCGATTTCCTGCCGCAGCGCCTTTTCGCCCTGTTCCGAGGCGCGCGCGAGCAGGGCGAGCAGCCGGGACCGGCTCGAGTCCTCGACAAAGGTGAATATTTCCCGCCCGGTCATGTCGGTTTCGGCCAACTGCAGCAGGTCGACCATGCGCGGGTTGACGAAACGTATGCGGCAGTTGGCGTCGACCGTGAGGAAGCCCTCGTTCATCGTCAGCAGCAGGCCGCGGAACCGCTCTTCAGAGGCCTGAAGCCTGCGGGTCTGCTCCTCCACAAGCTGCTGGAGCCCCTTGGCATACTGCTCCACGCGGCGGGTCAGCATGACCAGTTCGGTCATGTCGCGGACGGTGGCGATGGTGGCGGTATGCCCCCCCTGGCGGTTAAACACCGGGGCGCCGTTGAACATGAGCACCTTTTCGCGCCCGTCGACCTGGATGTGCAACTCGTATTCCGAGGCGACGCCGAGTGCGCGGTTTTTGAGCTGCTCCTGGATGGGCATCATGTTGCGCTGGTCGGCAAGCTCCCGCGCGTTGCGTCCGATAACCTCGTCGCGGGTGATGCCGAACATGTCCAGAAAGCGCTGGTTGACCAGGCACACCGTGCCGTCGGGGGTGCTCAGGATGAATCCCTCGGATATCTGCTCGGCAAGCAGGCGAAACCGCTCGGCAAGCTCCGCGGTGTCCTCGCCGGTGCGCGCAACGCTGAAGAGCACGACGAAAAGCCCGAGAAACAGGCTGCCCAGGCCGATGCCGCGGGACGCGCCGGCCACGCGCTCAAATGCCATGAAATCGCCGAACACCGCGCCGGCCAGACCGGAAACGCTGAAGATCGCGCCGAGGATGAGCAGGAGAACGCCGGAGAGCATGGCCAGACGCTCGAGGCGGCTGGTGTGAAACCGGGCCAGCAGGTTGCCGCCGGCATAAACGGGCAGCGCCATGGAAACGGCAACCGTCAGCCAGCGCCACAGCGGGTTCTCAAACTGCTGTGAAAACACCACTCCGCCAAACCCGATCAGCACGGGAATGACAAAAAGAGTCAGCCGCCGCTGCATGTCGGCGCGGCGCGCGCTCGTCAGGCTGGCATGATGCGCTTTCATCCTGAATCAGGTCTTCTCCACACCCTGGCGGGTCCCGGCGCGGTTTCCCGGAACGGGAGCCGCACCCTCGCGCCGCACGACCTGTATGGCTGCGGCGGCAAGTTCATCACAGCGTTCATTATACGTGTTTCCGGTGTGGCCCCTCACCCATCGCCATTCGACGTCATGTTTTTCGACCAGGGCGTCCAGACGCTGCCACAAATCAACATTCTTGACGGGACCCTCGCGGCGAATCCATTTCTTCTTCTTCCAGGCCGTTATCCACTCGGTGATACCCCTTTTGACATACTCCGAGTCGGTGTACAGCTGAATCCGGCAGGGCCGCTTCAGGGCAGACAGCGCCTCAATGGCGGCGGTCAGTTCCATGCGGTTGTTGGTGGTGTCGGGCGCGCCGCCGGACATCTCCTTGACGTGCCCCCCGTAGAGCAGCACGGCTCCCCAGCCACCGACGCCGGGATTGGGCTCGCAACCGCCATCGGTGTATATGACCACCGCCGTTTCCTGCGGCACAGGCTTGGCAGGCATGTCAGCTGCCTCCCGCGGGGGCTGACGCCCGGTCGGCCAGCAGGCTTTCGATGAGAGACACCACGCGCGGCTGCCGGTTGTCCCGGGCGAGCATGACGGGGGTCTTGCCGGCGTTGTTGGGCGTTTCCAGCGCGGCACCGCGCTGGGCCAGTATCTGCAGAACGCCGCCCTGGCCAAACACGGCCGCGGTATGCACCGGTGTGTCCCCGAAAGTGTCGCGCGCATCCATGCGCGCCCCGTGGTCCAGCAGCCATTCCGCCTCCGTGGCACGCCCGAGCATGGCCGCCACGTGAAGGGGGGTCATGCCGGTGATATCCACTGCGTTGAGGTCGGCGCCGTGCGCCGCCAACAGGTCCATGGCGGCGCTGTTTTCACAACTCACGGCGGCGTGCAACGGCGTCTTTTCTTTTCGGTCACGGGCGGAGACCGTCCTGGCGGCGTCCTTCTCCAGTGCGCGGCGCAGTTCGTCGTTCTTGCCGCGGGCAACCAGGTCATGGGGACTGGGGGCACAGCCGGCCAGCACGGCCAGCAGCACAAGCAGTGCGGGGCCGCAGGGCCGAATTGCGCGGTGCACGATATTGCGTGTCATGTCCACTCTGACCTCAAGACTGCGCCACCAGCGGCGCCCGGTTCCGGTGTGAAAGCCCGGGGAGTCTAGCACAGCCCGCCGGGCCCGTGCATGACCACATTCCTATGAATGCGCGGCACCCAGCGCCGTGCGCACCGCGGATTCAATCCCATCGTCCAGCAGGTTGTCCGCCACAACCTTGCCATCCGGACCAATTAGCAGAATATGGGGAAGCGAAGTGACACCATATTGCTTGGCGACCGGGTCGCCAAATCCTTCTGGCAAAACCCCTTGCGGCCATGAGGACCCGTGTTCGGCAACAAACTTGCGAATGATTTCCAAATCCTCCCCCAAGCACAATCCCAGCAGGACAAAGTCGTTGCGCTGGCCAAATTCCTGCCACACCTGGTTCAAATGGGGTAACTGCGCCTCACAGGGTTTGCACCAGACCGCCCAGAAGTCAATCAGCACATAGCGGCCGCGCAATTCCTGCAGCGACAACGTGCCACCCTCCAGTCTGTCGATGATGAAGCCCGGCGGCGGCGCTTTCGCCTCGGGCGGGGCATCCTCTCCTTCGGCATGCATCTGGAGCGTACCCAAGTCCAGCGGAGAATCATCGCCCGGTTTGGAGGGTTGCACCACAAATGGAACCTTGTCAGTGGTGAAGAAGCGCTTGATGGGGCCGCCCTTGTACCGTTCGCGGTCATAGAAGGGTTCCGCCTCCAGCACGTAGGCGCCCGGTGCAAGCTCACTCATTTCCGCGCGGCCGGAACTGTCGGCATTTAGCCACGTGGAAGCGCTTTCATTACGCCAGGTATTTGCTGAATCCTGAAGCCGAAAGGAAAGGCTGGAGGGTTGCGGCCCGGCCAACCAGGGTTGCGCCTCTTCGGGAACCGCCACCTGCAGAACCACTTTTCTTCCGGGGGCCACCGATATTTGTGCCGTTTGTCCCGCAGCCACGGTGACATTCCCCGCCGGTAGGCGTCTGTACGACAAGGTTGTCGAGGCGTCGCTTCGGGAAATGGAATACGCGCCCGGCAGAACCTTGCCGATAACGCCATGACCCTCCCCGTCGAGTGTACATCTGTAGAACAACTGAAGCTTCAACCGCTCTGTGACGACCCCGGATATACTTACCTCAGCATTGGGAGTGGAAGGCATTTCACAAACAACGCGGCCCCACGGCTTCAAGTGAACCCTGGATACGGCCTCGAAGTCGATGCCGCTGATCAGGGCGGCGTCCGTATCCGTCGTGACCAGCAGCAGCCCCTTTTCCCAATCCCGCGAGGTAATGGAAAAGATTCCCCGTTGGTCTCCCTTGATGGGCGAAGGTCCTTCCAACGGCGTGTTGTCGCCGAGGTGGAAATAGGGTCCCTCGATCCATTGCACCACCGGCATCGGCGCGGGATGGCCGCTGTCGTCGAAAACGTGCCCTTCCCGCATGGGTGCCGACCGAAGCGACAGTTTTATCTGGACCCTGCCCTCGTCCGTCTCTATCCATCGAGTGATTCCCTGTCGGTATCCCGAAGCCTCAATGCGGTAACGCACCTTGCCGCTGGGTCCATAGAACTCCTTCTTGTATTCTCCATCTTCCGATTTTCCGGAAACTGCCCACGATTGCGGAACACCGGCGCCAAATGGATTACTCGACACTTGAAAGTCCTGAATCGGCTTCCCCGTGGAGACGTCTGCGGCCCGCAAAACAATGCATCCCCTGGCGGGCACCTCGACCTTGACCGGTTTGTCCGACGTCCCAACCGCAACGTGATCGATGCTCCCCCAATCGATAACATCCAAGAAATAGTCCGCACCACGGGGTGCATCCGCCAATGTGAGCATCCCCTGGGCATCCGTTTTGAGGTTCTTTGCCCCCCAATAAAGTTCTTGGTTTTCACGCGAGGCGCTAACCTGCATACGGGCGTTGGCCAAAGGCACCCCCTGTGGATCGACGATCTGGAAGACCACAGGACGCGCCGGCGGCAGCACAACCACCACTTCGGGCGTGTCCTGTACAATATTTAGCGACACCGCATTAGGCGCGAATCCGGGGGCCAACGCCACCACTGCGGCCTGCCGGAGCGGGCAGTGTTCCAAGCGAAAGCGCCCGTCCATGTCGCCTTCGGCGCGAACGGCGTAGGGGGGATTGTCATGGTGGTAATCCAGAAACAAACAGGCGCCCGACACGGGATTACCCTGCTCATCAACCACGCGGCCCGACACGAGTACGCCGCGGATGAGTTTGACTTCCGCATGCCGGTTCGTGGGCACCGTGAGCATGCCCGCTCTCGAGTCTACTTTGCAGGAGGGAACATACGCCGGATGGGCAACACGCAGCATCAGGTTTTCCGATTCCGCCGGGACGTTTTGCACAGCCCACCGCCCCTGCGCATCGGTGACGAGTTCACCCAAGAACATGCCACCCCGGGGTGGCATTACCGCACTCAGGTCTACATGGGCACCTTCAATCGGCTGCCCTTCCTCGTTCACCACGGACCCGTCAGCCGTCGTGCCCTTTTCGAGACGAACGGGAACGTCTATCCTTTCCGAGTCGGGTTTGAACGGTATGTCGGGAGAAATAGATGCATATCCCGAAGCCCATATCCATACCCTTATGCCGCCGGTCCCGGCCGGCACCACAAATTCAGGTGGGTCCTTGAGCGTAACACTGCCCCTTTCTGCGACACCTTCTTCACCGTACCGATAGTACGAACACGTCGCTCCGGATATGACCGTCCCCGTCTGCGCATCGCGCACGTCGAATACGAAGGTGCGGGCGGGCGCGGGCGCCGACGCGGATACTTGCGGGTCGGGATGGGGTATGGGCGTTACGGTCTCCTCAGACGGCGTCACCGTTTCGACGGGGGTGGTGAGGTCCCTGAAAGCGTTGAACATGTAATCCATGATCCCGGCATGCGCCGGGGCGATCATGGGAGGTGAAAGCAGCGCGGCGCTGGACACCAGGATTAGGACCGCCAAAAGGAATACAGTATGCGCGCGTTTCATGCCTTCCCCACTCCATACTATTCCTTTTCGCCAGTGCATTGTGTTTGGCGCCTTCATTCGCAGAAGTAATTTGCCCAACGATATAGATTATAGAATCCCTGCCGGATGGGTTCCAGCGCCACCAGGTCTCCCAGCGCACAGCATACTTGACACGACCGGGCTTCATACATTACAATTGTTATCATGTTGCTGGAATATGCGCATGAGTGTGAATGTTTCACCAACAGCGGCGGACGCGACCGGGATGATTCCCAAGGCAGTTCGTGTTTAGCACGGATGGTATCCGCCGGGTATGGAACACAGGACGCGTCGATGGGAGCATGGCTCCCCAACCCAGGGAGGTTCTTAAGATGAGCGTGTACGCAGACAACAGTTTCTCGATAGGCCGCACGCCGCTGGTTCAGTTGACCAAGCTGACGCAGGGCATCAGGGCGGCACGGGTGCTGGCGAAGGTGGAGGGGCGCAATCCGGCGTATTCAGTGAAATGCCGCATCGGCGCGAACATGATCTGGGACGCGGAAAAGCGGGGCGTGCTGAAACCGGGCGGAACGATCGTGGAACCCACCTCGGGCAACACGGGCATCGCGCTGGCCTTTGTGTCCGCCGCCCGGGGCTACAAACTGGTGCTGACCATGCCCGAGACAATGAGTCTGGAACGCCGCCAGATGCTTAAGGCATTCGGCGCGGATCTGGTGCTCACGCCGGGGGCATTGGGCATGCCGGGTGCCATAGCTGAAGCGGAAAAGATTGCCGCGGAGAATCCGGATTACTTCCTGCCGCAGCAGTTCAAAAACCCGGCCAATCCGGAAATACATCTTAAGACAACCGGCCCCGAGATCTGGGATGACACGGACGGCCAGGTGGACGTGTTTGTGGCCGGCGTGGGCACAGGCGGGACCATCACGGGCGTTTCGCGCTACCTGAAATCAAAAGGCCGCGCGATCACGAGCGTGGCCGTGGAACCGGCGGCGTCGCCGGTGCTGAGCGGCGGAGCGCCGGGCAAGCACAAGATTCAGGGCATCGGCGCGGGCTTCAAACCCGACATTCTCGACCTGAGCGTGGTGGACCGCATAGAAACCGCGACCGACGACGAGGCTTTTGATACGGCGCGGCGGCTGGCCAAGGAAGAAGGCATCATCAGCGGCATCAGCTGCGGCGCGGCGGCCGCGGTTGCGGTACGCCTTGCGCACCTGGACGAATATGCGGGCAAGACAATCGTGGTGGTGCTGCCGGATTCCGGCGAGCGCTACCTGTCGACCCCGCTTTTCCAAAGCTGACGCCGGTTGCGGCTTGTCCGCGACCCAAGAAGTCGGGAGCCAGGAGGAGAAAGACGGGCACTGTGCCCTGGGGTCTCCTGTTTGGCCCGAGAATCCATAAGAGCAGACAAACTTGCCGGGTAGAAGCATAACATCCGAGAAAGGATATTACCGTGAGCGACACGACGAAACTTGGACTTGGAACACTTTCACTGCATGCGGGACAGGTTCCCGATCCCACGACGGGATCGCGGGCAGTGCCGATTTATCAGACGACTTCGTACGTCTTCAACGACCACACCCATGCGGCAAACCTTTTTGCCCTGAATGAGTTTGGCAACATCTACACGCGGATTATGAACCCCACCACGGACGTGCTGGAGAAGCGCGTGGCGGCGCTGGAGGGCGGCGTGCTGGGTCTCGGCGTGGCATCCGGCTCGGCGGCCATCACCCTGGCGGTGCTGAACATCACCAAGTCGGGACAGAACATTGTCTCTTCCCAGACCCTGTACGGCGGAACCTACAACCTCTTTGCGCACACGTTTAAGGACCTGGGCATTGAGACGCGTTTCGTCGACGCGGGCGATCCGGAAAACTTTGCCAAGGCCATCGACGACAAGACCCGGCTGCTGTATGTGGAAAGCATCGGCAATCCGGCCAATGACGTGCTGGACTTTGAAGCCATCGCCAAGGTGGCCCACGATCACGGCATCCCGCTGGTCGTGGACAACACGGTCACGTCGCCCCTGCTGTTCCGCCCGATCGAACACGGCGCGGACATTGTGGTCCATTCGGCGACCAAAGTGCTGGGCGGCCACGGCACCTCCATCGGCGGCGTCATCGTGGACAGCGGCAAGTTCGACTGGAACAACGGAAAGTTCCCCGAACTGACCGAGCCGAACGAGAGCTATCACGGAATGAAGTTCTACGAGCATTTCGCGGGCATCGGCAACATCAGCTACATCCTGAAAGCGCGGGTGACGCTGCTGCGCGACATGGGCCCGGCCCTGTCGCCGTTCAACGCCTTCCTCATTCTCCTCGGCATCGAGACGCTGCACCTGCGTGTGCCGCGCCACAGCGAGAATGCGCTGGCCGTGGCGAAGTTCCTTGAGGCGCACCCGGCGGTTGCGTGGGTGAACTATCCCGGCCTGCCCAGCCACCGCAGTTACGAACGCGCCCAGAAATACCTGCCCAAGGGCCAGGGCGCGATCCTCGGCTTCGGCATCAAGGGCGGATCGGACGCAGCGGTGAAGTTCATCAATGCGACAGCGCTGGCCTCACACCTGGCGAACGTGCTAGACGCGAAGACGCTGGTGATTCACCCCGCCACCACGACACACTCCCAGTTGTCGCCGGAAGAGCAGCGGGCGGCGGGCGTTTCGCCCGAATTCGTCCGGGTGTCGGTGGGCATTGAGGACATCGCCGACATTCTGGCGGACTTCGAGCAGGCTTTGGCGGCCTCGCAGCAATAGTGCTATGATAAAGGGCGCACGTTGTCGATGGTTGGCAACGTGCGCTTCTGCTTTTTTGGGCTTCCCAACTGACTGCGGTAATTGATGGAAAAGAACAGCAACAAGAGCGGCGATTCCCGTTCCGTGGGCATCGTCGAGACCCAATACTTCACCTTTGCCGAGCCTCCGCACATGCTGGAACTGGACAGCGGCGAACGGCTGGGACCAATCACCGTTGCCTATGAGACCTACGGCACGCTGAACGCCGATCGGTCCAATGCGGTGCTGGTGTGCCATGCCCTTTCCGGGGACGCGCACGCCGCGGGAAAGTATTCCCCCAACGACGCTAAACCGGGCTGGTGGGACGTGATGATCGGTCCCGGCAAGGGCATAGACACCGACAAGCATTTTGTGATCTGCTCCAATTTTCTGGGCGGCTGCAAGGGAACCACGGGACCCAGTTCGGTCAACCCGGCGACGGGCAAACCGTACGGCCTCGATTTCCCCATCATCACGGTCGGCGACATGGTCCGGGTACAGCATGCGCTGATACGGCACCTGGGCATCAACCGGCTGCTGTGTGTCCTGGGCGGTTCTCTGGGAGGCATGCAGGCGCTGGACTGGGCGGTGCGCTATCCCGACGAGGTCGCGAGCGCGATATTCATCGCGACCAGTCCGGTCACGGGCGCGCAGCAGATCGCCTTCGACGCCGTGGGCCGCAGCGCGATTCAGGCCGACCCCGACTTTCTTGAAGGAGAGTATGGGCCGACCGGCGGGCCGCGCAAGGGGCTCGCGATCGCGCGCATGATGGCCCACATCACGTACCTGTCGGACGTTTCCATGAGCCGGAAATTCGGGCGCACGCTGCGCAACACGGACCATCTCGGATTCAGTTTTGACAGCGAGTTCAACGTCGAAACCTATCTTGACTACCAGGGCGAGCAGTTTGTCGAGCGCTTCGACGCCAACAGTTACCTCTATGTGACCAAGGCGATGGACTACTTCGACATCAGTGCGGGAACGCCCTCGATGGATGCGTCCCTTGGACGCATGACAGGGCGGGCGCTGGTGGTGTCGTTCACCTCCGACTGGCTCTTCCCGCCGTACGAGTCCGAGAAGATCGTGTACGCGCTGGCGCGCGCGGGCCGCGACGTGTCCTTCTGCAACGTGCACAGCGACTACGGCCATGACGCGTTTCTTTTGGAGGTGGAAACCCTTTCGCGAATGGTGTCGGGGGCGCTTGCCGCCGCCACCACCCCCGGACGGTGCTGCTGCACCTGCAATTCCCCCTGCGCCGACACCCCGGACGCGCCGTCTCCGACCGCTGTCAGCAGCATCTTCCACGCCCAGCGGCGCGTGGACTACGAGATGATAGTCGACCTTGTGGATGAAGGCAGCAGGGTGCTCGACATCGGCTGCGGACGGGGTGAATTGCTCTGCCAGTTGATGCAGAAAAGAAATGTCCGCGCCGTTGGCATGGAGGTGGACGAGAACGCCGTGGTTCGCTGCGTGGAAAGCGGCATTTCCGTAATCCACGCCGACATTGAAAAGGGGCTTCCCGCGCTCCCGGACCAGTCGTTTGATTACGTGCTCTTGAGCATGACGCTGCAGGTCCTGCACAAGACGGACCTTGCCCTTCAGGAAATGCTGCGCGTTGGCCGGAAGTGCATTGTGAGCTTTCCCAACTTCGGCCACTGGCGGCCCCGTTTCTTCACCTTCTTCACCGGCAAGACGCCGGTCACGAAGCATCTGCCCTATAAATGGTACGACACGCCCAACCGGCACGTGGTAACCATCTGGGACTTCCGAGCGTTCTGTAATCAGCTTGGCATCCGGATTGACCGGGAGATTCCGCTGAGCGGCGACGGAACCGTGTATTTCCTGCCGAATCTGCGCGCTGACGAGGCGTTGTACGTGCTCAGCAAGAAGTAATAAACTGTGCCCGTTGGAAGCACTCTGACGGACTCGGACCACACGGACAAACAAGGGCGGCGGTCTTGGCCGACCGGCCAGGAGGTTTTCCAGTGCATACCAGGATTTGCTTTATGTGCGTCCTGCTGATGCTGGCAGGACTGTGTGTCACGGCGTGGGGTGAACCCAAAGGCGAACTCAGGCGCATTTCCGTGGTGAATCTGCCCTTGAAGGGCGCGCCGGACGGCCTGTCCACCACGGTAACCATGCTCAAGTACGGAGACCCGGTGACGGTGATCGGCGCGGTGCTTGCCGATTCCTCGGCGCCGGTGCAAAACACGGGCGGCAAGGGCGCGAAATCCGGCAAGGCCAAAGCGGCCCCGTCGGTGCACACCCCGCAATGGTTGCGTGTGACAGCGGCGGGCGGCGGACAAGGTTACGTGCCCGAGGGGGCAACTGTTACGGAGGCCCAGTTTAACAAGCAGGCGTCAGGGGCGCCGCAAATCGGCGACACCCAGGCAGCAGGCAAGGGGTTCAGCGAAAGCGAAGATCCCGACCTTGCCGCGGTGAAGGGGGCCGGCGGCAGCGCCGAGGCCGGCGCGGCCAACTACCCCGCATTGGACAAGATCATCGCCGCGAAACCGCTGGAGGATGAACAGGCCAAGCACCGTGATTTCCGGCAGACCGGCAAACTCGGGGAGTACAAACAGGCGGAGGCACCACACCAATGAGCAAGCCAAGCCTTCATTGCCTGATTGCCGCGGCACTGTTCGCGGCGGCTGCACTGGCCCTCGCGCAGGACGCATCGGCGCAGAATCCCCTTTCCGCAATTGGCAATGCCATCGGGGGAAGGGGCGGCCAGATCTTCAACCAAACCACAGGCGCGGCGCAGAAACTCGGCGAGGCAAGCAGTGTCTCCCAGGCCGGGCCGCGCTATGAGTACCTGGTCGGCTACCGTGTGGCGGCACGTCTTCTGGGCAACGGCAAGACGCTGCCGGTGGACAGCCCGGTGGCCAAGTACGTGGACCAGGTCGGGCAGACTGTCGCGCTTGGTTCGGGTCTCCCCTATCCGTACCGCGGATTCTATTTCGTGGTGCTGGACAACCCGACCGTAAACGCCTTCGCCACGCCCGGCGGATTCGTCTTTGTCACGACGGGCATGATCAAGTTCCTCCGGAATGAAGACGAGCTTGCGGCCATTCTGGGCCACGAAGTGGGGCATGTGGAACTGCACCACGGCATGCGCGCCATTCAGGAAGGCGCCCAGAACAAGGCGGTGGGCGGTCTCCTGCAGGACCTGGCCTCGGACACCTCGGTGGGCAAGGACCTCGGCCAGGTGCTCGGGCCCCTGTCGGATGAAGTCTACAAGTCCGTGGCAAACGGGTACAGCAGCGACCTTGAGGCGGAGGCCGACGCGCGGTCTGCAGAGATTTGCGCAAAGCTGGGCTATGACCCGTCCGCACTGCTGGGCGTGCTCGAACGCTTCCGCGCCTACAAGGGCAACTACGGCGGGGCCGGCTATCCCGAACAGCGCGCCCAGATTTATGCCGGAAAAATTCAGCAGGCCCAGTATCCCATTCCCGCGCCGGTTCCGGACCGGGTCGGCCGCTTTGCCGACGCGCTTTCTAGACTTCCTTAAGCCTCTTGATCTTGCTCTTGCTCCAGTTCGCAAACTATGGAAATAATAAGCGACGGCCTCTTGAAAGAAACGCGCGTGACTTTCGCTAATTCCTCTTGATTTCAAACGAGATTAAGAGCAAGAGCAGGAGCGAGAGCAGGAAAGAGGAACCAGGCAGCCCACGCCAACTTGCCCGACAGTTTCTTAATCCTCAAGGAAACCAACACCGTGCCTGAAAACGAACAGAACACGCCCGCAGCACCGGAAAGCGGTCCGACGGCCGCATCGGGGAACCAGTCCGGCCAGAGCCAAATCTCCAACGAGATGCTTTCCAAATTGGTCGAAGCGCTCAACAGCCTTGTGCACCGGGAAACGGAGCAAAGCGAATCGCTTGAGCGCATCGAAGAGCAAATCGAACAGACCCAGGAAAAGCAGGAGGAAAGCCGGGAGGCCTGGACCACCTGGCTGACGCGGTTCGTAATGGACCGGGAGGCGGGATGGCGGCTGTGGCTGGTACAACTGACTGTACGCGTGGTGGCGGTGGTGATGGGCATCTCCGCTTTCTGGAGTTTCATGGGCTGGTACATTGATCGAGTTGAAATCGTGCGCATGGCGCAAACCTACTGCGACACCGCCGTGCAGGTGTATGAGGAGGAGGAAAACGCCACCGTCGCGCTGGAACTGCTGGACAAGGCGGTGGAACTGAACGGCAACGATTCGGAGATACGGTTTCAGCGGGCCTTCATCGGCGGCATGGCCACGGTTCGCGACCTTCTCAACCTCGACCGGCCAATCAACCGGGAGGAACTCGACCGCGCGCACGGGGCATTGGCCCAGGCGCACATGCTTCAGCGGCTGCGCCCCAAGAATCCCGAGTCGCACATTCTTTCCTCGCAAATCTACACAGCTTTGAAGAAGTTCGATGCGGCCGAAAGCGAGATTAAGAAGGCGTTGTCGCTTGCCACGGACAATCCGCTGGTGCGGTGGCGCCATGCTGCGCTGCTTATGGAAAAGGTCACGAACGACCCCAAGAAACTGCTTGACCATGCCGCACTGCTGGCGGAGGCGGAAAAGGAACTGGACGCAGCACTGGATCTGAGCCGCAAGCCCAAGTCGCGCTCGAGTTCGCATGTCACGTCGTGGACCTCGCTGGTCACACTGCCATTCATAGGTTCGGACAGCGCCGAAGCGACGGCGCATCTGGACAAGATGATCCTTCTCTGGAAGGGCATTCTGGAGGCGGAGCACCGCAGGAACTTCGCCAAAGCCCGCGAGTACTACACCGAGGCGCTGCAATGCGATCCCGGCTTTTCGCTCGCGCTGTCGAGCCGCGGCATGGCATGGCTCAAGGACGAGAAGAAAGACCTCACCAAGGCAAAGGAAGACTTTCTGCAGGCCCTGGGGACCGACCCCAACTGCGTCCAGGCCTATTACGGTTTGGGAATGGTCTACGGCTACCAGGACCGCTACGAAACCGCCAAATCCTATTTTGACAAGGGCCTGGCCATTAACGAAACGTCCCTGCGGCTGCTGAAATGGCGGGGCATTGTGAACGCCGAAATGCAGCAATGGGATGCGGCGCTGGACGATTACGGGAAAGCGCTCGACCTGGACCCCGCCGACTATGAGCTGTACATCCGCAAGGCCAAGGTGCTGGAAAAGACGGGAAAACCGCAGGAGGCCATCAGCGACCTGCTGTTCGCCGAGGAACTTCACCCGGACAATCCGGAAATCGCGTACAACCTTGGAAACATCTACCTGGGCGTGGGCGACACAGAGCGGGCGCTGGCCCAATACGCCAAGGCGCTGGTTCAAAAACCCAAGTTTGACGACTGCTGGGCCGCCCAGGCGGACGCGCTCGCCAAGGCCAACCGTATGGATGACGCCCTGGATTCGATGAACCACGCCGTGGAATGCGCCAAACAGGAACCGGAACGCTTCCTCCTGCGGCGGGGCACCTTGCAGCAGACCATGGGCCGGGCCGAGCCCGCGCTGGCTGATTTCAAGGGTGCCCGCGAGAAGGACCCGAAACTCGCCGCCGCCTGGTGGGGAGAAGCCAAAGTGCTGGCTGACTTGGGCCGGGTGGATGAAGCCCGACCGGCGCTTGAACGGTATATCAACCTGCACCCGGACGACGCGGAGGCGCGGCAGTTGCAGGAAAAGCTGAAGTAGCGGCGCAAGCGCGACAAAAGATTATCCCCGCCCACCACTGTTTCCATGCTGTACAACGACTTTCGTTGGGGCACCGTTAGGTCAACGGACTTTGGGATGCCGCCCCGGTCCATATCCCGTCTATCGCCCCTACTCTTTTCACCACACGCGTCGCCTTGCTCTATATGGCGTTATCGCCTGTCAAGCCAAATGTGCACGCCCTGCCATCGAGAAGTTCGTTGACCTCTCGCTGATGCCCGGTCTCTTCGCAACGGAGCGCTCAAGTCGCGGTTGCCACCGGTTGAAAACTTCGCAGTATCCCTCACATGAATATGCTGGACGCTAGGCCCGGTCACCGGAGGCAATTTGGCGCAAGTTCGTGATGTCGCGCAGCGGCGGCGCCCCGAAAAGGCGGCCATACTCCCGGCTGAATTGGGATGGACTCTCGTAGCCGACCTGGAATGCCGCGGTGGCCGCATCCTGGTGCTCAATAAGCATCAGCCGTCTCGCTTCATGCAACCGCAGCCACTTCTGGAACTGGAGCGGGCTCATGGCCGTCAATGCACGGAAGTGATGATGGAAGGTTGAGGTGCTCATCCGGGCGTGGGCCGCCAGGTCGTCGACACGGAGCGGCCGGGTAAAGTTTCCCTTCAGCCAGTCGATCGCCCGCGCGATCTGATGGCTCTGGCTTCCCGCCGCCCCGATTTGCCGCAGACGCGGACCCTGTTCGCCCATAAGCAGTCGATAAAGGATTTCCCGCTGGATAAGCGGCGCAAGGACCGGGATGTCCCCGGGCGAATCAAGCAAATCAATCAGCCTCTGGAAAGCATTGAGCAAAGTCAACGAAACCTCGCTGACGGCCATTCCCCGGCTTGCCTGCCGTGCCGGGGGTAGCGGAAGGTTACTGTCCACCATCAGTTGCGCAATCGAGCGAGGGTCAAGCTTCAGCATCAGTCCCAGGTAGGGTTTTTCATTGCTCGCCTCAAGGACCTGCGCCACAACGGGCAGGTCCACGGACGTGATCAGGAAGTGGTGCGCGTCATACACATACACTTCCTCTCCGAGCAGCACGCGCTTGGCCCCCTGGACGGACAGGCAAATGCTCGGTTCGTGCATGTAGTTCGTCGGCGCTGTGGGTGCCTCATACCGGCGAAGCGACAGGGCCGGGATCGCAGTGTCCGGCTTGTCCGCCTTCCCGGTCCATCGGGCAATTCTTTCCACCAGCGCCGCGCGCCCAAGTTCCAGGGCGGCGGCTTTCTGCGCAAAATCGGCCTTGTTTTTATGCATTGCAATTCTCCCGTTCTTAACTTTGTTTATCTTACCATGAGACGAATGTTGCCCGACACATTCGTCCAAAATCTCGGACAATCAGGCAAGAATCAGGCAGAATTGGTCTATTGCTTTTTCCATGGGCATGGGTACAATTTCTTCATAAGGAGCCGGGTAACCCCCGGCAAAGTATGGTGCATTACGGGCGTCCCCCGCGGGAGTGGCGCCGATTAACCCATAGACAGGAGATTAAGAGATGCAAAAACGCACCCTTGGAAACAGCAATTTGGAAGTCTCGGCCATCGGGCTGGGCTGCATGGGGATGAGCTTCTCCTACGGACCGCCCAAGGACACGCAAGAGATGACCGCCCTGCTCCGGGCCGCCGTGGAGCGGGGCGTCACGTTTTTTGACACCGCCGAGGTCTACGGCCCATTCACCAACGAGGAACTCGTGGGCGAAGCCCTCGCCCCCGTCCGTGATCAGGTGGTGATCGCCACCAAGTTCGGGTTCGACTGCGGCGGCTCCGATACGCGGCCGGGTGCCGCGGGGCTGAACAGCCGGCCGGAGCACATCCGGCAGGCCGTTGAGGGCTCACTCCAGCGGCTCAAGGTCGGGACCATCGACCTGCTCTATCAGCATCGCGTCGACCCGGATGTGCCCATTGAAGACGTGGCGGGAACCGTAAAGGAACTGATTGGGGAAGGCAAGGTGAAACACTTCGGCCTTTCTGAAGCGGGTGTGCAGACCATCCGCCGCGCGCACGCCGTACAGCCCGTGACCGCGCTGCAAAGCGAATACTCGCTGTGGTGGAGGCGGCCCGAGGCGGAGGTAATTCCGACGCTCGAAGAACTCGGAATCGGCCTCGTTCCCTACAGCCCTCTGGGGAAGGGGTTTCTCACGGGCAAGATGGACGAAAGCGCCACGTTCGACAGCACCGACTTCCGCAGCAGACTCCCGCGCTTCACGCCGGAGGCACTGAAGGCGAATCAGGCCCTGGTTGACCTGCTTGGGAGCATCGCAAAACGGAAGCAGGCAACTCCCGCCCAGATAGCGCTCGCGTGGCTCCTTGCCCAGAAGCCTTGGATCGTTCCGATCCCGGGCACCACAAAGCTGCATCGTCTGGAAGAGAACATCGGGGCGGCAGCGCTCACCCTTACATCGGACGACCTGAGTGAAATCGGGAGCGCCGCATCCCAGATTGCAGTGCAGGGGGACCGGTACCCCGAGAACTTGGAAAAAATGACCGGTCGCTGAAAACAAAGCTACCGGAACAATCAAGGAGGAGAAACGTCATGTCTGAACGCATATGGTTGGTCACGGGAGTGAGCAGCGGTTTTGGCCGGAACATCACCGAGCTGCTACTGCAGCGCGGCGATCAGGTGGTGGGCACGGTGCGCAAACCGGAAGCGGTTGCAGACCTTGTCGAACAATACCCTGTAAGGTTCCGCATGGAGTTGCTGGATGTTCGCGACACAGAAAGAATGCGCGAGGTCGTGAACCGCGCGGCAACTGAACTCGGTCGGATCGATGTCGTGGTCAGTAACGCCGGTTATGGCCTGTTCGGCGCCTCGGAGGAACTGAGCGACGCGCAGGTTGATGCGATGATTGCCACGAACCTAACCGGTTCGATTCAGCTTATCCGTGCGGTGCTGCCTCATATGCGTGCCGCCGGGCACGGCCGCATCATCCAGATATCCACTTACGGTGGGCAGGTCGCGTTCCCCGGCAACTCAATGTATCACGCCACAAAGTGGGGTATTGAGGGTTTTGTGGAATCGGTTGCGCAGGAAGTCGCCCCCTTCGGGATCGGGATGACGATTGTGGAACCGGGTGGTGCGCGCACCGAATTTCGGTACGGCTCGGCCCAAGTCGCCGACCTGCTGCCCGCTTATGACAACAACCCGGCACATGCCTTTCTTAAAATGTTGGACCCGGCCAACGGTCTCGCCCCCGGTGACCCTGCCCGGATGGCCGCCCGCATAATCGAAAGCGTTGACATCGAACCGGCACCCCTGCGCATGGCGCTCGGCTCAGCCGCACTGGCCAGCACCCTGGGAGTGCTGCGCAAACGCATTGCCGACTTCGAAGCACAAACGGAACTTGCTGCCTCAACCGACTTCCCACCCGGCGAGTAGAAATAAGGGAGTAAATGATGAGTTCGAATGATCTTAGCAACAGCGTGATCTCTCCCCTCGGAGACAGATTTAAGAGCGACAATTTCAACGGAACGGTTTGGCTCAATATGCTGACGCCTTTCGGCACGGCCTGTCCCATCGGAAACGTGACCTTTGAGCCGGGATGCCGAAACAATTGGCACAAACATGCGGGCGGGCAGATTCTCCTTGTGACGGGCGGCAGAGGCTACTATCAGGAATGGGGCAAGCCTGCACGCGAACTTCACGCCGGAGACGTTGTCAATATTCCTGCCGATGTCAAGCACTGGCACGGCGCCGCAAAGGACAGCTGGTTCGTCCACCTTGCCATTGAGGTCAACTCGGAAAAAGGTCCGGCCACATGGCTGGAGCCGGTATCAGACGAAGCTTACAACCCGTTAAAGTAAGGAGGCGTTGCAATGGCTATCAGCGAAACAGCACAGAGAAATCATGACGAACTTTTCCCGAATCACAAATCAACGCTCAAGGTCACCGATCCCGAATTCATCGAAGTGTTCGACAATTTTGCCTTCGACGAAGTGATCTCGTACGGGAACCTTGATGCCAGAACGAGGCTTATGGTCATTCTGGCTTCACTCATTGCTCAGCAGGCATTGAGTGAGTACAAGTTCATGCTCAATGGTGCGCTGAACGTCGGTGTTACACCAATCGAAGTAAAAGAGATTGTTTATCAGTCTGTACCGTATGTGGGCATTGCAAAGGCTTTTGACTTCATTCACGCCACAAACGAAATTCTGGATAGCCGAGGCGTGACACTACCGATTGAAGGTCAATCCACAACCACTCCTGAAACACGATTCGAAAGGGGACTGGCGTTGTCAAAGTCGGTTTTTGGCGATATGATTGACAATATGTATGAACGGTCTCCGGAGAATCAAATCCATATTCAAAAGTATCTGTCGGCGAACTGCTTTGGCGACTACTACACCAGAACAGGGCTTGACATTGGAGCAAGAGAACTTCTGACATTCTCGATGCTCTTGTCGCTCGGCGGGTGTGACACGCAGCTGAAGGGCCATATTCAGGGCAACATCAATGTCGGAAACGACAAGCAGACACTACTGAACGTTGTTACGCAACTGTTACCATATATCGGCTATCCGAGAACATTGAACGCGATTGCTTGCTTGAATGAGATAATTCCCGAAGAAGAACAGCAGTGATGAATCGGTCGCCGAACAGGAGCGTTCGCGAGATTCATGGCGATTCAACCAACAACTAATCCAACAAGAGGATAAATATCATGTACAATACCAAAGCCTACTCCGCTGGCAGTGCGACATCGCCGCTGGCCTCCAGCACCATCGCGCGCCGTGACACGAATGAACACGACGTTCAGATCGAAATCCTGTATTGCGGCATCTGCCACTCCGACCTGCACATGGTGCGCAACGAATGGGGCGGTACTGTCTACCCAATTGTGCCCGGCCACGAGATCGTCGGCCGTGTAACCAAAGTCGGCGCGGCGGTCACCAAGTACAAGGTCGGCGATCTCGCCGCGGTCGGCTGCATGGTGGACTCCGACCACACCTGCCCCGAGTGCAAAGCCGGTCTTGAACAGTTCTGCCCGAACATGACGCTCACCTTCAACTCTCCGGATAAGCAACTCGGCGGCATGACCTACGGGGGCTATTCCGACAGCATCGTCGTCGATGAAAGCTTTGTCCTGCGCCTCCCTCCCAACCTCGATCTCGCCGGAGCCGCGCCGCTGCTCTGCGCCGGGATCACAACCTACTCGCCCATGCGCCACTGGGATGTCACCGAGGGCAAGAAAGTCGGCGTGGTCGGTCTCGGCGGGTTGGGCCACATGGGTGTTAAATTTGCCCATGCTTTCGGTGCCCATGTCGTCGTCTTCACCACCTCTCCGGGCAAGAAGGATGACGCGCACCGCCTCGGCGCCGATGAAGTCGTCATCTCCCGAAATACCGACGAGATGGCCGGACACGCCGGCAGTTTCGACTTCATCCTCGACACCGTCGCCGCCGATCACGACATCAGCGCCTATATCAGCCTGCTGCGCCGCGACGGCAACATCACCCTCGTCGGCGCACCGGAGAAACCTCTCGCCGTCTCCGCCTTCAGCCTCATTCTCGGCCGTCGCAGCCTTTCCGGCTCACCCATAGGCGGCATCGCCGAAACCCAGGAGATGCTCGACTTTTGCGGCACGCACAACATCACCGCCGATGTCGAAGTCATCCCCATCCAGAAGGCCAATGAAGCCTACGAGCGGCTGCTCAAGTCGGACGTGAAATACCGCTTCTCCATCGACATGGCTTCTCTGAAGGCTGAATAGAGGGGAACCACACCCTGCCAGAAACATCGGCGGCCGCCCGCAGTATGTGCGCGAACATGCCCCGGTGGCAGCGGCGCAATGGACACGGGCCTTGGGTTCTCCAGACGACAGCGCCTTTGCCAAACCCCTGTCCGACCCATGTTTCGGACAGGTATCCTTTGCCTCCGGCTGGCACCCTCGTGCCAGCCGGAGGCTATTGGTCAGTCTACTTGGTTTTGACTTCTTCGACGGTCATTTCGTTCTTCACGCTGGTCACCCCCTGAATGTCTTCGACCAGCTTGGTGACAAGGGTCTTCTCGGCCGCATTCTTTGCAATGCCCGTCAACGTGACCACGCCGTCCCGTGTCTGAACCTTGGTCTTGGCGGCACTGGTCGATTGATGGGTCAGCAGTGCCAACTTGACCTGTGCGCTGATGGAAGCGTCATCGATTTTCTCGCCTGCGGTTCTCGTCTGCGGTTCCGGAGTCGCCGCCACCGTCATTTCGTTCTTCACCCCTTTCACGCCTGCGACATCCTTCACATATTCCGTGGTCAGTTCCTTCTGGGCGACGCTTGACGCTTCGCCTTTCAGCGTCACGATTCTGTCTTTCACGTCGACGTTGGTCTTGACGACGTTGACACTGCGATGGAACAGCAGCGCGAGTTTCACTTTTCCCGTGACCCAGGCATCCGAGAGTTCGGCGGAGACCGGGGTTTTGGTCGTGAGTTGATTGTCCACGCGGCTGACCCCGGCCAGGTTCGCGGCGGTCTCCTGCGCCAGGTTCTTGTGGGATTCCTCGGCCACCGTTCCGGTCAGCGTGACGACGCCGTCTTTGGCCTCGATCTTGACCGCGTCGTCCTTGAGATAGGTCTTATAGACGTAGCTCTGCGTGAACGACGACTTGATCCCGTCATCGGCACCCGACGCGCGCGCGGGCATGCAGACCACGAACAGTGCGGCCACAGCCGCCGCAAACGCCAGGGGATACATTGCTTTCAGTGTCATTGTGTTTCCTCGATTCATTCTTGGTTTGTGGGGAATTGCCCCGGTTCCAGTGGCGCGTCCGGGCGGGCGCGCCAACATCCATGCGTCGGCGACAAGCCGGCCACGCATGGAGGTTAGCAGGGGGACATGAAGCGTGGGCAAAATGCGCGTAAAGCTTTGGCAAAGAATCACACCCTTCGCAAAGCGGAATTCTTTGCCCAATCGTTGCCGCACCTTTGCCGGGACTTTACCTGCGTTTGGCACAATGAGGTTGAAGAAATGCCCCCGGGTGACCGTGGCAGTCACGGTACCAGCCTTTACGGGCGTGGATAGATGAAGTTCAGTCTTATAGGAGACAAACCATGAACAGGGAACAGCCCTTAGGAAAGTTCAGGGAGAACGTGGGACGACTTTGTGTTGCCGCCGCGGCGACCATTTACTTCAAGCATCGCAGTGTTGTCGACAAGCTCCAAGACCGCTATGGCTGTGTGAAGGGTCATCAGGCGCACGAGGAACTTCTCAACGAGTTTGTGCAAAGGCTGAGACAGTAAGCGGGACTTCGCTCAGGCCGACAATCCGTGCCCGTCTGATTGCGAAAGGGGATTTCTTTACCTAAAATTTGCCAAACCTTTGCATGAATTTTACCTGCCTTTGCCACAATAAAGCTGGCGAAACGGCCGCAGGCGGCTGCCGCGGTCATTACGACAGCCTTCACGGATCCAAGGTTAAACTGTGAGCCCCAAGGCTTCGAGAAAGGAACGTTCATGCTTAACAAGGTGTCTGTGGTGGAGGTGCCGGGACAGCTTTTCTGAGGAGAACGGCATGTGCATTCTCGTCAGGTGTCGGTATTTGGGCTTGGTGCTGATGGTACTGGCTGCATACTTTGTGGTTGGAGGATGCTCCCAGCCGGCCTTCATGCTCGTTCCCGTTCCCACGAACATCACGCAGACACAGGGGGGAATGCCCCTGCTCCTGGAGGGGCTGATGCCGGGAAGTATCCGGTGGCCGGACAGGGCGACGGCAAGCGCCGGCAACGTGACCAGCCAGAATCCTGTGATACGGTTCTTGTCTTTGCTGAACGCATTTGCTTCCGGTACGGTTGGCGGATGCACCAAGACGGGTTCCATGACGGTTCCCGACGTCACGGGCATCACGCTGTCCCAAGCGCAGGCGACTCTGCTCCCGGAAGGGCTCAAGCCGGGGAATATCCGGTGGGCATACAGCGCAACGGTTCCCGCGGGCAACCTGATTAGCCAAGACCCGGCAGCGGGGACGGGCGTGTCCTCCGGCGCGGGTGTGGACCTGTTGTGTTCCCTCGGGCCGCAGCCGGCAGTCGTGCCCGACGTGGTGGGCCGGGTGCGGGCCGAGGCGCAAACCGTTATCACGGAAGCGGGCCTGACCGTGGGCACCGTGACACAACTCCACAACCCGTTGACTGCGGCGGGTAACGTTATCAGCCAGGATCCGGCAGCGGCAACGCTCACGTTGCCCGGTGCGACGGTTAGTCTGACCGTATCGCAGGGGCCGCAACCGGTGGCTGTGCCCAACGTGGTGGGCAGGACTGAGGCAGATGCCGAAACCGCAATGGTGTCCGCGGGTTTCACCATTGGCAGTGTGGTGCCGGGGTCCAGTGCAACAGTGCCGGCGGGCTGCGTAATAAGTCAGAATCCTGCCGCCGACGCGATGACAGTTCCGGGTACGGCAGTTGACCTGGCTGTTTCCCAGGGACCGCAGTCGGTGGCCGTCCCGGATGTCGCCGGGAAAACCCGGTCCGATGCGGAGGCGACGGTTACGGGTGCGGGTTTTTCCTTGGGCAGTGTGAACCAGGTGTGGAGCGTGACCGTGCCTGCAGGCCGCGTGATTGGCCAGGACCCGGCCGCCGGCATAATCATGATTCCGGGTACTGCGGTCAGTCTTGTTTTTTCACAGGGTCCGCAACCGGTGGCCGTGCCCAATGCGGCAGGAAGAACCCAGACGGATGCACAGGCAACCGTAACCAGCGCGGGCCTGACTGTGGGCACGATAACAGAGCAGTACAGTGACACCGTTCCAGAAGGCAGCGTGACAGGCCAGGATCCGGCAAAAGGAACGCTGGTGCCTCCGGGCACTCCGGTGAATCTGGTGCTCTCCACGAGGAGCATCTCAATCTGTGACTATTACCCGCTTGCGGTCGGCAATAGATGGGTGACGCCGGGAACCCATGGAAACGATGGGATCAGCGCGGAGGTTTCGGAGGAGTTCATAATCAACGGGTGCCAATGCTGGAAACTGACGGCGGTCGACCACTCCCTGAACGACAAGACAACGCATTATTACATGGCCTATGCAACCGGCTGGTTGTACAGCTACGAGGCTCTTGAAGACCTCTTCCTGCTCCCGGGGATATCGCCCAATGCGCAGAGGATCGCCCCCCAGTCCTTTATACCCGGGAAGGCTTTTGTCAGCGTTTTTGGGACCTCGTCGTTCAGCGTCACGCCTGTAAGGGGGCGCCTTTCCGATTTTGTGGCCGACACGGGCGCATGCCCCTTTGGCGACGTCGAGGATACGATTGCCCTGAAGCTGGGCAATCTCCCCCTGATTGTTTTTGGCCGGAACCTCGGCCCCCTGTACTACAACTTTATAATGCGCAGTGAATTCTATTCGTCAATCACCATCGTGGGTGGATGCGGCGTTGCGCGGTGAGAGAATGGGGTGATTTTCGCATTTCAGAACCGTGAAGCCGCGGCAACCTGAAGATTCGCGCATGCAAAATCAAGGCCAATCCGCCAGCACTGCCGATGCAGCCCCCCAAGGCGCTGCCGTTCAGGCGAAAGATGCCGTGCTGTTCCCCCTCCTATTCGGCCAGGCAGGATACGCAGTCCTGCCTCAGCCCCGAGTACCTCACCTCGCAACCCCGTCGCCGCGCCTCTTCCCGGAAGCGGGCAAGCATTCCGGCAAGTGCGAGAGTCACGCCGCCCACATGTTCGGACAGGTCTATGGCCCACGTGGTTGCGGAATGGCGGTCAAGGTATGACAGGAGTTCCTCTTCCAGGGAAGAATGCTGCTCTTCCGTCTCTGCGCGTGGAATACGCACCTCTGTCCATTCGGGTCCAATGCGCACGCCGAGCCTGCCGCCGACGGGACCTTCCGCGTAGTCCTTCACTCTTCCACTTTCGGAAGACGTTGTTCACCGGCTGCGCCCCGGCCGCCCGCAAGCTGGTAGTCGCGCAAATACCTGTCGCGCAACTCGCGCAAGAGCGATTTTTTCATGATATCCTCATCCCACGAGCCGTCGTTGCGCTGCCAGGCCCACAGCAGCGTGTCTTTCGTCAGCGCAAGCGCCAGATTTACATTGCGGGTCAGCGCAAGCGCCACCGAATAGCACAGTTCAAGATGCGACAGAAGCAGTTGTTCAGAATCATGGTCCCTGGTCATCATCGCGTGGTTCATGTTCGTCACCTCGCTCCCGCTGTTTGGCAGCGGTGGTTGACTGCCGGGTTCCATAAGCGGCCCAAGTTGGTCGCAGTCCTCCGCTCCCCGGTCAATTCAGGCAGAACAGCCGGAATCCTTCTCCATGCCTCCGGCTGACTGTCCCGGGTCGTGTTTCATGGCCCAGTCTTCCTGTGCGCGGCGGAATATCTGGAATACCTTCTCCAACTTCCGGGCCAGTTCATCACCCTCCGTCACGGTGCTGCAGGCGTTTATCGTGCCTGGGTAAGATTCGATGACCGTACTCATGGAAAAGAAGTCCTTTCTGGATACTGTCCCGGGAAGTTAGCCGCAAACGTCATGGTCAACGCCGGCCAGTTCGTGAGCCTCATTGTGCCAATCGCATACGAAGTTCCGGCAATGGCTTGGTAAAGCTTTGGCAAAGCACTTCACACTTCGCGAAACGGCCGTGGTTTCGCGAGTTCCTGAACCTCGGAATGAGCAGGTTGACACCCGGCCGGGCGTTCATGCCCCCAATCCACTTCACAAAACGCATTTGCAATCCGGCGCCACTGAATATATAATTATTCAGTGAACTCAATTCATCCAAATGCTGCGCTGGCCCTAAATGCCCGCGACCGTAGCCGGATTGAAACCCGGCGGCGCCTGCTGGAGACGGGTCTGGAGCTTTTTGCCAGGCAGGGGGTCGCGGACACGCGCGCTTCCGATGTTGCCACGGCGGCCGGGGTCGCCGTGGGCACTCTCTATCTTCATTTCAAGGACAAGCAGGGGCTGCTGCGCGCCATCATGCGCGAGGGCGTTGAAGAACTCATGGGCGCGCTGCAACGTATGGCGCTCTCCCCCGCACCGGACCCGGCGGCAGCCGTACGGGCGCACACGGAGGTGCTGGTGCGTTTTGCAGAGTCGCACACCGGACTCTGCCGGATTCTCTTTGACCCCGAATCGGTCCGCAAGAACGTCAGCACAGAAATCACGGAACACCTGGCCGCCATGCTGGAATTGCGGGTGCGCGAGGGAATCGCCGACGGCATCATCGTTCCCGGTATTGATCCCGTGGTGGCGGCGCACGGTGTTGTGGGAATGCTGCTGCAGGTATTGGACTGGTGGACGCGCAATCCTGGCATTGCAACAGCAGACAGTGTGATTGAAACCTTGACCCGTCTGCGCTTGTCGGGTCCTTATCAGGGTTCAGAGGCTTGAGCCCCGCAAAGCAGGGTGAACTCGTGTGGCAGACAGATTCGAAACGGACCATCATGCATGAAATGAAACCAAGGACGCGGCGGACATGTGCCGCAAAGGCCGCGCTTATGGGATTGTTGGTGGCGCTGTCACTCCTGTGCCTCCCAGCCCCGGCGCAGGAGCGCCTGAGTTTTGGGGACGCCCTGCAGCGGGTGCAGCAGCGCAATGAGGCCCTCATGGCGGGCCACGATGAGCTGCGCCAGCGCGAGGCGGAAAAGGCGGCCGTGTCGGGGCTCAAAGTACCGAAAGCCGAGTTGGACTTGCGGACAACTTTTCTGGACGCCGATGTCACCACCCCTTTTGACCCGCTTCCAATCGCCTACAAAATGCAAAACAAGAACTTCACCAAGGCCGAGTTTTCGGTCACCTGGCCCGTCTACACGGGCGGCCGCATCAACGCGGCCAACCGCGCCGCCACGGCCAAACAGAACGAGGCCGAGGCGCAACTGCGTTTCACGGGGGACCAGTTGGTCACCGAGCTGGCGCAGCGTTACTTTGGCGTGTGCCTGGCCCGCCGCGCACGCGAGGTGACCGCGCTGAAGGTAACCACGATGGAGCAGCAGGCGCACCGCGCGCACCGATTGATGGACGAGGGTATCATTTCGAAAGCGGAAACGCTGAATGCGGAAGTGGCGCTGGCCAACGCGAAGGCGGAACTTGAGGCGGCGGAGCGCGATGTGACGATTGCCTCGGAAGGGCTGGCCAACACGATGGCCTGGAACGATCCCGTGGAACCCGCCACGGCGCTGTTTCTCCTGCGGGGCCTGGAGGCAAAGGAGTATTTCCAGGATTCGGTGGACGACAAGCATCCGGTGCTGGCGATGCTGGGCGCCAAGCACGAACAGGCGCACCAGGGTGTCCGGGCCGAGCAGGGTGCGGGCCTGCCCACGGCGTACGTGTTCGGCATGTACGAACTCCTGCCCGAAGGGTGCAGCGTCGTGGACCCCAAGTGGGCCTTCGGTTTTGGCGGCCAGTACACCCTGTTTGACGGGGATCAGGTCCGCAACAAGGTGTCCGCGGCCAAGGCGCAGGAAGAACGCGTGGCGCATCTGCGGCAAAAATACCAGCGCGACCTGCGCAGCCTCACCGTCAAGCGGTACGAGGAAATGGAAAAGGCACGGGAGCAGTATGACACGCTGGACACGACGCTGGCGCTGACGGCGGAAAATCTGCGCGTGCGCACACGGGCCTTCGAGGAGGGTGTGGCAACGTCGCTGGAGGTGGTGGACGCGACGCTTACCCATGCGCGTGCGCAGCTTGGACGGCTGAAAGCCGCCTATGATTTCGACACCGCCTTCTTCCAACTGCTCGAATCGAGCGGCCAAACCGGACGGTGCCAGGAGTACCTGGCACGGGCGATACCGGTGCCTGAAAACGATTCATTTCCCGGCCTGACCGATCCTTCCCTTATTGAACCCCTGGAAAAGAAACCCGCGGAGCCCAAATCAAAATGATCCGCCATCCACGCCTGATAGCCTTCTTCATCATCCTGGTCGTGCTGGCCGCCGTGTCGGCGGCAGGCTGGATGATGATTCAACCACAGCCAAAGTTCATCCAGGGCGAAGTCGAGTCGCGCAAGGTGAACGTCTCCGCCAAGATTCCCGGGCGCGTGGAGCAGTTCCTGGCGGAAGAGGGACAGTCCGTAAAGCAGGGCGATGTAATCGCGGTGCTGGACAGCCCGCAGCTCCAGGCCAAGCGCACGCAGGCGCAGTCGGCGGAGAATGCGGCCAGCGCGCAGCGGGACAAGGCGGAAAACGGCGCGCGGGAAGAGCAGATCCGCATGGCGCAGAACCAGTGGCTGCAGGCGTCGGCGGGCGCCGAACTGGCGGAAAAGAGTTTCAAGCGCGTGCAACGGCTCTTTGAGGACGGGGTGCTGCCGGCGCAGCGCCGCGACGAGGTGCAGGCGCAGCGGGACATGGCGCTCAAACTGCAGGCCGCCGCAAAGGCCCAGTATGACATGGCCATGAACGGCGCGCGGGTTGAGGACAAGGCCGCAGCGCAGGCGCTGGTGGACCAGGCGGCAGGAGCCGTGTCGGAGGTGGATTCGCTGATCGATGAGGCAAAGGTCCACGTGCCTATCAATGGTGAAATTGTGGAACATGTCGTCAACCTGGGTGAACTGGCGTCGGCGGGCATGCCCATCGTGACGATGGTGGACCTAAACGACGTCTGGGTGACGTTCAATCTGCGCGAGGACCATCTTGCCAGCATGAAGATGGGCGACCATCTCCAGGGCACCATCCCCGCGCTGAACCAGCAGGCGGTGGATTTGGAAATCACCTACATCGCGCCGTTGGGCGATTTCGCCACGTGGCGCGCCACGAGCATCGCGGGCGGGTTTGACCTGAAAACCTTTGAAGTGCGCGGCAAACCAACCAAGCCGGTGGACGGGCTGCGGCCGGGGATGAGCGTCATCGTTCCATGGGACAAGGAACCGCACCCCGACCCGCTGAAGTGGGTCCGGGACCTCGTAGCGCGGAACTGAACCATGACCGCGCCGGCTCCAAACGCCGCATCCGCACCGCACGGCGGCCTGTGGACTGTGATCGTCCGGGAATTGGGGATGATCGCCCACAGCCCCTTCATGATGCTGTTTGTGTTCATCCTTCCCCTGTGCATGTTTGCCCTTCTCACGGCGATTTTTTGGCAGGAAATCCCGCGCGATCTGCCGGTGGCCGTGTGCGACCGCGACAACAGCGCCCTGTCCCGCCGCCTGGCGCGGTTCATGGACGCTTCGCCCGCGCTTGCGGTGACCAGCCGCGTGCAGGATGTGGAGGAGGGTGCGTCGCTGATACGGCAGGGCAGGGCCTACGCGATTATCCACCTGCCCGCCGGACTGGAGCATGACGCGCTGCGGGGCGAGGCACCGGCGGTTACGGTGTATTTCAACAACCAGTGGCTGCTTACCAGCGGCGTGATCAACCGCGCGGTGCGCGACGTCATTGGGTACGCCTCGGCCGGAGCGGATGTGCGCATGCGCATGGCCAGGGGGGAAAGCCCCGCCCAGGCGCTGGAACATTATGAGCCGATCAGGATGGACCAGCATCTGCTGTTCAATCCGAACATGAACTACCGCTATTTTCTTCTTCCCGCACTTCTTCCCGTGCTGTTTCAGATCTTTGTCGTGCTGGTCATGGTGCGGGCGACGGGCGGTGAATTCCGCTACGGCACGGCAGGCGGCTGGCTGGCGGCGGCGGGCGGGCGGCCGTGGCTGGCGATTCTGGGCAAGGCACTTCCGTACACAGTCGCTTTCTTCGTGCTGGGCATATTTATGTGGTCGCTGCTGATCCGCTTCTGCAATGTGCCGCTGCATGGAAGCCTGCCCGTGCTGCTCGCGGGCACCGCCGCATTCATTCTGGCCTACCAGTCGATGGGCTGCCTGCTTGTGGCACTGGGCGCCAATCTGCGCTTTGCCAACACCGCCGCGGGATTCTACTGCGGCCCGGCATTCGCGTTTGCCGGCATCACCTTTCCGGTAATTGCGCTCCCGATACCCGCGCAGGTCTGGAGCAACCTGCTTCCGCTCAAGCATTTCGTGCTCATCCTCATGCAGCAGGCAATGCAGGGCGCGCCGCCCCAAGCTTCCGGCCCGCCGCTGTTCGCGCTTATGGCGTTCGCCTTTGTTCCGCCGCTGATATTCATCCCGCGAATGGGGCGGTTCATGCGCGACGCGTCCACCTGGGGGCGGCTATGAGATACATCCTGCGCGTGACATGCATTGAATACAAAGCGATAGTAAGTGACGCGGCGGTGTTGATGGTGTTTCTGGCGGGGCTGCTGCTCTATTCGATGATGTACCCCTATCCCTATTCCGCCGAAGTGCTCCGCAATGTGCCGGTCGTGCCGGTCGACCAGGACCGCACCATGCTCAGCCAGAAGCTGATGCGCTGGGCCGACGCGACGGAAGAGGTGACGCTCGCCGAAGAGGCGGCGGACATGCAGGAGGCCCGGCAGGAGGTTATGAATGGCAGGGCCCGCGGCATTTTCCTGATCCCCGAGGGGTTTGAGCGCAAGGTGCTGCGCGGCGAACAGGCCACGGTTTCGGTCTATGCCGACGGCAGTTACTTCATGATCTTCCGGCAAATCGTGTCGGGGCTGTACAAGGCCACTGCGACGCTGTCGGCGGGCATCGAAATAAAACGGTTCACTGCGGCGGGAATGGGCGAACAGCATGCCCGGCAGGCGCGGGACCCCCTGCCCATTGTGACCCGGGCGCTGTTCAATCCGGGAGGCGGCTACGCCACCTACGTCACCCCGGCCGTGCTCGTGCTCATCATGCAGCAGACGCTGCTGATCGGCATTGGAACGCTTGGCGGGACCCGCAACGAGGAATTCACCAAAGCCCCGCCGCCGCCGCCCGGAGAAAGGGACAGCGCACTGGCGGTGCTACTGGGCCGGACGCTGGCCTATTTCTCAATCTACATGCTTTTCCCATTGTTCTATCTGGCGGTCATCTTCCGCACCTACAGCCTGCCCTACCAGCAGGGCCTGGTGACCATTCCGGTCTTTCTCGCCCCCTTCATACTCGCCGTGACGCTGCTCGGCCTTGCGCTGAACATGCTGTTCCGCGCCCGTGAAACCTCCATCCCGGTGATCCTGTTCACCTCGATCCCCGCTATCTTCCTCATGGGCTATTCCTGGCCGCACGAGGCCATCCCCGGCGTGCTGCAGGCGCTGTCCCGGCTCATCCCCTGCACGGCCGGCGCGCTGGGCTTTGTCCGCATCAACCAGATGGGCGCGACCCTCTACGAAGTGCGGCATGAGTGGTTCACGCTGTGGGGCCTGTGCGCATTCTATGGGACACTGGCATGGCTGGGGACGATGTACCGGCCCAAGGGAGCGAAGGCGGCGCCGATAGGGGATAGCGGCCCCTATCAGACAACTGCAAACCCGCAGAAGACAATGCCACCTTCGTTGTGACCTGCGGGACATCCGACCCGGTCTGTGGAAGCCCCACGCACTGCGCTTGACAAAGGCCGTCCGCCGTGCTAGCTTTTTGCCAAACCCGCATTGGGCGGCGCTGCAATGCGCGCGTTGGCTGCCGGGCAATTGATAACGCAATCGTCGGACCGGCGACAACGGTTCGGAACCGCGCATGGGATGGTTTGGGTGCCCGGAGCTGGAAAGTCATGAGAATCATGAAGACGCACATTTTCACGGTGTTGCTGCTCGCGTCATTGTTTGGAATGCTGACGGTTGCGGAAACGGCAGGCGCCGCCATTTCAATACTCGCAAAGGGCAGCAGCACAAGAGGAAACGCTCTTCAAGACACCACCCCCCTGGGTTGCTGGCATATGCCGGACGAGGGCAACACCGGTGCCATGTCAGGCCCCGGCGTGCCGGTGGGGACCAAACTGCTCGTCGTGGTCGCTGCAAGTTCGGGCGCAGCCAACGCCACCGCCGTTTTTTCCTACAGGGCCGGCAGTTTCGCCGCCGCCCAAGACCTCACACGGGTACAGACCATTCCGCGCAAAAGCGGCAACGAGATGGTTTCCATCTGGTATCTCGAGAACCCGACTCCGGGCGTCATTGACGGAACCCAGGCGGGAGCCATGTTTACCATACAGGGCACAGGCAGTAACCCCATTCCCAACAGCTGGTATAGGTCCGCGGCGTATTTTGCAATGGCGGGTGTGGACATGGAGTCCCCCGTCGCCAGTTTTACCAATGAGGCGCAGCCCGCCAGCCCAGCCAGTCTGGAGCAAACTGCGGCGCAGTTGCCCATGGGCTGTTTCTTCGTGACCGGCGCCGTGTGCAGGGCAAATTCCGGCGGACCGGTTCCCTTCCCCGCCCCCGCGCTTTCGGGTCTGCTCCCCGTTGCAGGCGAGACGGGCCAGTTGGGTTCGACACTTGCCTACTCCATCTCCGTGCGCATGGACGTAATGACACCAACAGACGACACCACCTCACGCAGTGTCTCCTATTCCAACGGCGACAACGTCGTGGGTGCCTGCAGTATGGCAATCCGTCCTGCTGGCGAGGTGACGGTGGTGGAAGGCGAGGGAGAGTCGTCGGTTGAAGGCGAAGGACCGGTGGAAGGCGAGTCGCCGATTGAAGGTGAGCCGCAGGTGACGGGTGACGGTGAGCCACCGGTGGAGGGCGAAGGCGGGCCGACAGTTGATGCCGCCACAGTGCAGCAACTCTTGGCAGATACTTTCACGCAGGCAGATGCCAACGGTGACG
>CAIJOU010000589.1 GCA_903822375.1 Candidatus Hydrogenedentota bacterium | reverse complement strand
TGATGTACGCCTTTGTCGGAAAGGCAAATAAGCTGACGAAGGCATTCGTATGGATCCTGTCCCTGTCGCTTTTATTTGCGCTTATACTTGTCAAGGTCAGAGGCGCATGGGTTGGATTTTTAGCCGCCTTTAGCCTGCTGCCTTTTCTAAAGATGAAAAAGGCCTTCATGATTCTGCGGTTTGGGATAGACGTCTATGGCAGGCGCCGGCCGTCGAACCCGCCGCCAGCCACCACCACGTGACTGACCGGTTACCGCCGTTCTTTTCCCGTTGCGACAATCATACGGGAATAGGGATATGCACTTGACTCACAGTTATACTACCGGTTGTGGATTCGTCACGGTGGCGTACGGGTGCGGGGCCACTTGCACGGCTTGCTGTGCTAGACGGTAGAACAGTTTGCCTCGGGAGCGTGAGAGACGACGGTTAAATCGGAACGTGAATTCGGCAAGGTAGTCGTCAAGGTGTTCATGGGCAATGGCGCCCTGATGGGTGCCGAGGAGCCAGCGTTTGAGGAGCGAAACGACTCGGTGCACGTGGGGCAGCAAATGCTCTCCTGCCGGCATGTGTTTCTGGATTTGACGGTCATGCGTATAGCCCTTCATACCCAAATAGGCGGGGAGTCCGTCCGTGCGCACGGTGCTTTCTGGCTCGACCGCGAAGGTGATGAAGCGGTGCAGGGTGTCGCCGCTGAAGTCAGGCACACGGGCCAGGCGGATTCGACCCATATCGGCACCTTTGACTTCGACGGCCGCGGCAACCAGCGTCTTCTCTTCGGCTCCCCGGCCCATGACGCCTTCTTCCTGGGCGCCCCAGTAGGTTTCGTCAACCTCAACCACCCCCTGCAGTCTATCCCGTCCTGGTCGCACCATCGCCCGACGCAGCTTATGGAGCATCAACCAAGCCGTCCGATAGCTCCCAAGTCCAAGCACCCGCTGCAGACCCAATGCGCTGATCCCGTTCTTCTGGCTGGTCATGTGCCACATGGCTCGAAACCAAACCGTCAACGGCAGGTGGGTGTCTTGAAAAACCGTTCCCGCCAGAACCGACGTCTGCCGGTTACAGGAGCGGCAACGCCAGAGACCGCTTGGCATGCGTCCCGCCTTCACACCTCCGCACAGGGGGCAAAAGAACCCGTTTGGCCACCGCAAGGACTCCAAGTACTCACGGCACGCCGTATCGCTGGAGAATTGCGTTTCCATTTCCATCAACGTCCTGGGATAGTCTTCGCCCATACCACAAGACTACAACAGGTTGGGGTAGTGTGAGTCAAGTGCATATCCCTATCCCCTAATGACGGCCGCCCACACCACCCGCCCGTCCGTCCCCAGCGGAATCGTCTCCTGCGTACTGCGACTCTTCGCCATGCAGTGCGGCAGTTCCGCCGTGTAGACCGTGCGCGTGCCCGCGCCATCTTCGGGATGGACGCGCCGGATCCCGATGCCGACGAGCTCGCCCGCCGCGCGCGCACCGCCGCGCAGATGGGCCATGCCGCCAAGTTTCTGCAGCG
>CAIJOU010000588.1 GCA_903822375.1 Candidatus Hydrogenedentota bacterium | reverse complement strand
GACGACCGTTGTTGCGCAGCGCCAGAGGCACGGGAGGTTTGTCTTGGGCAGGATCGTCATGGGGCGGGCGGTCCGCGGGCTGAAGCATGCGCGGAGCCGCGCAGGCGCGTGGGTTGAAAGCGTGTTTCGGGAAGCATGGCGGTCTGGCAGTGCGGGCAAACCGGCGGCGGTGCGGGCGGGAGTTTGGGCGGATCGGTTGGTGGCAGTGGCAACTGGTGCGTGAAGGCGAGTTGGGCCTGGAGCAGGCGCAGGTCCTTGCGCTTGGAACTGTGGTGCAGGCCGTAGTGACGAACCTTGCGGAAGCCGGACGGCAGGACGTGCAGCAGAAAGCGGCGCATGAACTCTTGCGGAGCAAGGCGCGCCGTGCGGGGTTGCCCCGTATCGGAATCGCGGTAACGGAAGACGACTTCGCGATCGTCGGCGCGCAAGATGGCGGAGTCGGCCAGCGCGACACGGAAGATGTAGCGCGCGAGGTAGGCCAGCGCGTGCTTGCCGGCGCCCACCGGCTTGGAATGCACCACCCAGTCCTGGTGCCAGACGGAAACGGGGACGGCATCGAAGAGAGCGGGATGGCGCTGGCGCAGCAGGTCACGCACGCGTGCCCGGAAGATGGGCGAGAGCGCTTGCACGGGAACCAGGAACTTCGTGTGGCGGGTCTCGCGCCAGGCGCCATCGGGAGCCAGCCCGCCGCCGGTCGCCAGAAAGTGGATGTGAGGATGGTAGAGCAACTGTCGGGTCCACGTGTGGAGCACAGCGGTCAGGGCGGGCAGCGCTCCCAGGTGGCGCGGATCGCGGCAGAGATCGAGCAGGGCGGAAGAGGAGGCGTCGAAGAGGATCGGCAAGGCCTCGCGCGGATGGAGCCGGACGGTGCGGCGCAGCGCCTCCGGCACGGTGAAGGTCACCAGGTGATAGGTGACGCCCGGCAACAGCAGGCGCTGTTGCCGGGCGAGCCAGAGTTGGGCGTGGGCGTGACCGCAGGCGGGGCAGTGGCGGTTGCCGCAGGAGCGGTATGTGAAGACAGCTTCGCCGCACCGCGGGCAATGCCAGCGGATGCCGCCCAAGTCGGGAGTGTGACAGGCTGCCAGTGCGCGCAGGACACGGTGTTGATCCGTGGACAGGCGCGCGCCAAAGGCCATGCGGTACGACTCGCCCTGGGCGCGAAAGATCGCGCCAATGCGTGACATCAGGCGAGGTCGCTCATCAGGCGGGCGACCTGCTGCGCGGCGGCGCTGGTGGCCTGCTCGGTCAAGTGCGTGTAGATCGCGGTGACAGCCGGCGAGCAATGACCCAGCCAGGACTGGATCAGGCGCAGGTTGACACCGTCTTCCAGGAGGTGCGTGGCGTAGCTGTGGCGCAACGAGTGCACCGAGACGCGCTTCTTGATGCCCGAAGCGGCCCGGGCCGTCCGAAAGACGTCTCCGATCGTCCCCAAGGGCGTATGCTTGTCAGTGAGGGAGCCCTGAGTGCCATCGCGGCCGACCCACGGAAAGAGCCAAAGCGGGTTGCGATGGGTACGCCAGCAGGTTGTCAGCAGCGGCAGGATGGCCGGTGGCAGCGGCACGTAACGGTCCTTGGCGCCTTTACCACGCACATGCACCACGCCGCGTGCGCGGTCGATGTCTGCCACCTGGATCCGGCAACCCTCGCCCAGCCGCAGGCCGCAGACATAGATCAGCGACAGGCAGGCGCGATGACGCAGTTCCGTCACCTCGGCCAGGATGGCACGGACCTCCCCGCGGGAGAGCACCACCGGCAAGCGCTTCTCGCGCTTCGGACGGGGCACGCCGGTCACGGAGAAATCGCGCTGCAGGGTGCCTTCATAGAGGAACTTGATGCCGCACAGGGCAATGGTCACCGTGGCACGGGCGAGCTTCCGTTCGCAGGTCAGGTGCACGAAGTAGCGCCGGATCTCCTCGTTCGAGAGCGTGTCAGGGCTGCGCTTGTAGTACCGCGCCAACCCTTCGACGGCCCTGATATAGGAACTCTGCGTCTTGACCGCAAAGCCGCGCAGTTGCATGTTCTCAAGCATACGGCGTCGCAGCGGCGACACCGGGCGCCAGACCTGCCCCAGGACTTCCTCGTACAGGAAGCGTAGGCCGGCCAACGCGTTCGACCTGACCGCCGTGACGCTCCCGCAAAGCGCAACTGCGCGACGTACGCACGCGCCTCCGCCACGGTGATGATCTCGGGCTTGCGCCCGCCACAATGCCTGACGAGGCCCACCACCGCGCGAACATAGGCCGCCTGTGTTCCCTGGACAAACCCCCGCTCGGTCATGCGCGTCAGCATCTTCGCGCGCAACGGTGAAACCGGCTTCGCTGCTGG
>CAIJOU010000587.1 GCA_903822375.1 Candidatus Hydrogenedentota bacterium | reverse complement strand
CGGCGAAAACACGGACCAGGCACGGGAGCGCTTCGAACAGGATGTGCTCGCTAGAAAGCCCGACATCGTCACCATCTATTACGGGTTGAACGACGCCGCCATCGACGTTTGGAAAGATGCGACGGCACCCCGCGTGACGGCGGACAAGTTTGAGGAGAACCTGCGCCACTTCACGAAGAGACTGAAGGAGGCGGGGACAAAGGTCATTCTCATGACGCCCAACCCGTGTTGCTGGTCGCCGCAGGAAAAGGAACTCTACGGCAAACCGCCCTACGACATAAACGATGTCGAAGGCATAAACAAAGTCCTGCAGGAGCACATCGCGGCCGTTCGTAAAGTGGCTGTCGGAGAAAATGTCGCACTGGTGGACGTGTACCAGATTCTCAGCGACTACGCCCACACCCATTCCTACAACGAACTGCTGCTCGACGGCGTGCATCCCAACGAGTACGCCCACCGGCTCATCGCCGACGCGTTACTGGAGCAGATCCCCGCCCTGACGCAATGAGTTGATGCCTCCTCCCGCTGAGAGTTGAATCTGAGATCTCAAATGTCACATCTCAGATTGCCTCCGCCCCTCATCCTCCCCGCGCTCCTCCGCGCTCCTCCGCGCTCCTGCGTGCTCTCTTCATCTATTTCCTCAGCATACCCGCCACAAACCGAATAAGTTCTTCTTTAGCCTCTGCCGCCGATTTCTCCACCGCAACCGTCAGCCCGGCGCGTTGCGGATACAGTTTCGCGGCAGCAGCCGCTTCCAGCGGCTTCTTGACGGCGTCAAGTGGATTGGCAAGCAGCACCGGCATGGGCAGGGCGCTTACCAGTTCGGGCAGGTCGTAGTGAAGCAGCACGCCCGGCAGGAAATCCTCGTGTGACCATGCATAGCTTTCTGCCGTGGCCAGGCTTTCAAACGAGGCCAATCCGGCCGTGCTAAATGCGCCTGCAACCCGTCCGTCGATCGCCGCAACGTGCAGCGCAACAACGCCACCCATGCCGTACCCGCCCACCACAATCCTCGCAGGGTCAATCTCCCTGCGACCGCGCAGCCAGGCCAACGCGGCAAGCCCGTCGCGGATGCGCATGGCAAGAATCGGGTCCCCCGCCGCCGCTGATACATATGCCGTCCAGCGGGACCGGTCGGCCCATCCGGCGAGATCATAGGGCATGTCCGCTGACGCCGTGTCCCCCCAACCGCGCAGGTCGACGGTCAATACCGCAGGGCCGTCGGTGTCTCTTTCGGTAAAATGGGTCACTGCGGTCAGCGGTCCCTGACGGCGCAAGTCGGACCACCGCCCACGATCGTCGAAATACAGCACCGCGCCGCCCTTCCAGCCCTCCCGCGACGGGTAGAGAAACGTTGCGGGCAGTTCTATACCCGCCTCGGGCTGAACCATAAGTTCCTCAAGATAGTGGAACCATACCAGGGTCTTCTCACCCTGCCGGACAGTCGGGACTCCGGCCGTGTCCGCCACTTTAGTCAGCATTTTCGCCGCATCGCGCACGGCCAGCCCGGAACGCCTGCCGCGCAGCACCGCGGCAAGGTCACGGTTGACCGTGAACATGTTCACATCGAGACGGGGCCTGCACTGGAGCAGCGCAGGGTCAGCCAACTCGAATGCGTCCTTGCTGAACTCAGGCACCTCCCGGTCGGGTGTATTGCGAATCCAGCGGTCCATCCAATGGACAAACTCGTCCGCCATGGCCACTGAGTATCCATGACCGCCCGCATCGGCGAAATAGCGGAATCGCCCCGGCAGTTGCGTCTTCTTGAAGCACTCGGTGACGCTCGCAGCGATAAGGTTGCTCCAGTCCACCTTAAACACCTCGTCCCGCGCGCCCGCCATGAGCAGCACCGGGGTGGGAAGCGCGGCGGCGAGCAGGTCCACATCATCATAGCCGTCGGCAAAACGCTTCCATGCCAGCGTCTCGGCGCACGGCGCATACACGTCCATAATCGGATGACAGGCATTCGGCACGGCGCAGCAGGCAGGACCCGCCACGGTGATTCGGTCGTCGAGCAGCGCCGCGAACATCGTGGTGGTGCCCCCGCCGCTCACCCCCGTCATGCCCACGCCCCGCCGCATGTCCACATCGGACCGGGTTGCAAGGTAGTCGACGCACCGCAGTGCGTCGATGACAAAGTAGCGGTTGGACGAGTGCCCGGTCAGATAGCAGCGCACCCCGTCGTTGAAGTTGTCGTTCCCGCCCTGCTTCTCGCCCGCCATGCCCGGTGGGTCAAACGTCACCGCCGCGTAGCCGCAACGGGCGAAGAACTGGGCCGGAATCTGGTAGTCGGCCATCTGCTTGCCGCTGTGACCCACAGGCACCACGATGCCCGGCCACGGCGGAGGAAAGGCGCCGGCATCGGGCAGAAATGCCGAGGCGTTCACTTCCCAGCCTGGCAGCGATTCGAAGGTCACGTTTTCGACAACACAGCCCTTCAGGTCGTGCCTGGACACAGCCCGCACATTCAGTGGCGGAGCGTCCGCGCCATATTTCATCTCGCCCAGCGCCGCGCGCACGCTTTGGCGGATTCCGTCCCGCCACGCCTGCCATGCGCCCGAGTCAAACGCGGCCTGCCGCTTCGCGGCCGCCTGCTCAAGCAACGCACAGCTTTCCCGAACCAGGTGTCGCCGCACCATCGTGCGCAGGTCCTGCGCGGATGGCACCGGCCCAATGACGAATTGCTCCGAAGTGCAGGGTTGCTGTTGGGCGCATGCATCTGTGACTGCCAGCAGCAGGCCCACCCAGACAATAAGGGACCATGACATTCTCATGAGGACCTCCCATCATGCTGTGCGTGTCCAGTCATTGTGCGTCAAAGGCGCCAATACAGGCAAGCAGTCTTGACGGTTGCCCCCACGAGTCGCTCTTGAAAGGAACAGAAAAGCACTTTCAGGCGCCGCGGACACATACACACAACATTCCCCTTCTGCAGGTAAACAGTGTGTCCAATTTGCTGTTGGCGGGGGTTCCCGCACTATGGCAGGAAAAAGAAATGGCGCGCCCAACAGGATTCGAACCTGTGGCCTCTTGCTCCGGAGTCTTTGAAAGAGAAAGAGGGATAAGGCAT
>CAIJOU010000586.1 GCA_903822375.1 Candidatus Hydrogenedentota bacterium | reverse complement strand
CTATGGCCAGGGTCCCGACCATGAGCACCGACAGCAGAATGGCCTTCAGATAGAACAAGTGCCCGGCCAATTCATCGTGGAAACGCCCGGTCTGCAAAAGGCTGTTCTCCAGTCGTTCCAAGACCGTTTCCAACCGTCCCGTTTCCTCGCCCACCCGGACGGTGTCCACGTAGAAGTCCGGAAAGAAGTTGGGGCGCCGTGCCATTGTTTCATGGAGAGAAAGGCCGTTCTTCAGGTCCAAACTCAGCACGAAAAGCAGCGCGCGCACCTTGCGGTCCGGCGCATCCAGTGCCATGGCCGAAATGCCGTCGCCCAGCGGCACCCGCAACCGGACCAGGTCTGCCAGTTGGCCCGTCATCTCCAGAAGCGCCCAGCGCCGCCGGCCCTGCAGGAAGAAGCGGGGACCGCGCCACCCGGGTCCGTATTTGTTTGACGTCTTTTCGGAGGGCATGGGCCGCTCCTCCTTCCGGTTAGAAACCGACAAAAAGTGAGCTGAGTTTCAGCACGGGTTCAAGCAGGGAAATGACGAGCGCGCCGAAGAAGACCCCCACGACGACAATGACCGCCGGCGCGGCCAGCGCCACCACCATGGCCGCCCGCCGCTCGACTTCCCGCTCGTACGCGTCCGCCAGGCGAAGCAGGGCGGTGCCCAGTTCGCCCTGGGTTTCGGCGTTGCCCACAACCCACAGGAAACTGGCCCGAAACACCTGCATCGTTGCCAGCGCCTCAGAGAGTCGGCTGCCGTTGTTCACCAGAACGGCCGCGTTTTGTGAGGCTCTTGCCAGGCGGAGGCTGCCACTGGCCACACCCGCGAGAGCGAGGCCCTCGGGAGCCTGGGCGTGGTTCGTGATCAGCAACCCCAGCACCCTTGCAAAACGCTCCGTGACGGCCACCTGATAAAGCGGACCGAAGAACGGGCACCGGTAACGGAACCACTCCTGAAACCGCAGGCGGGCCGTCTGCCCCCGCACGCTCATGCCGAGATACAACCGCGTTCCCAGCAGTGCCAGAAGCACGGCCAACCAGACGCCCAACAGGTCGCGGCTGAACAGTGTCCCGATGAGCGAACTCAGGTCGAAGACAAGTCGGGTCGGGGCGGGAAGCCCTCTCCCGAAGGCTCCGTACACCTCGACAAACTGGGGAATGATGGTGGCGGACATTACGCCCAGCAGCAGGCATGCGGTGATTACCAGGACCGCGGGATAGGCCGCCGCCTGCCGTATGGCGTCGCGCGCCTCGGTCAGGCGTGTGTAATGCTTCGATACTTGGGCCAGTACTCCCGGGAGATTGCCTGTTTGCTCGCCTGCCCGAATCAGGCTCAGCACGGCGGACGGCAAGGCTGCACCGCCGCGGCCCAGCGCTTCAGCCAGGGTTCCGCCCGACTCCAGAACCTGCTGCACTTCTCCCAGTATCCGTCGCACCCGTTTGCTTCGGGCGTCCATGGCCAGCATGGCGACCGAAGGGGCCAGCGGCATACCGCTCCGCGCAATGGTCGCCAGTTGGTCGCTGAGCAGCACCATTTCCTCCGGTTTCAGGCCTTGTCCGGGCCGGGCGAACCGGGCCCAGGCCCCCTGTTCGACGATGGTGGTGGCGCGGATTCCCTGCTCAATAAGCTGCTCTTCCACCAGCGCGGCGTTCAGGCCGTCCAGAAAGCCGTTGACGGTGTGGCCGTTCTGGTCACATCCCTCAAATTCAAAGGTTGGCATCGTCCTCACCTCATGGTTCACCGGGCATTTCTCAGGACCGCACTATATCTTCCCGGACACTAGGGCGCTGTGGGCAGTTCGCGCCAGGAAATCCGGGTAAAGCGTTTTGATTGCACATCCTTTTCCACGTTGACTGGGCGATAAACAGCTTCGACGCGACGTTCGGCATTTCCGCAACGTCCCGCCGCATACACCATGACCAACGTCTGTCTTTCAGGGGACTCCACGGTGGCGGCGGAGCCGCCGTTCTGGGCAACGTGCCACGGGGTTTCCGTCATGGCGATGTACTCCGCACTCGGCAGCGCGGCCAGAAGCAGGGGCGAGACGCCCGGTTCGCCAAAAGCGGGAATGCGGCGGGGGATGGCCGGGCCGGACGAAAGCGGTTCATTCAGTTTACGCCAGTCCGCGAGTCCCAGATTCGCCCCATTGCCGTCGCTGAAACTCATCATGGCCTGAACCTCGCCGTATTCCGCGGCCTCCAGCGCCTTGCGGGAAGCGTCCAGGTTGCCGGTCGTGCGGGAAGCGGAAATCACGGCGGTCGAAACGGTCGCGATGACGGCCACCGCCAGAAAGATGTAGATCATGACCAGCAACATGGCAAAGCCCTGGTTTGAGGAACGGGAACGGCGTTTCATTATGGGTTCCTCACCACGATGGTTTCGGCCAGTTCTTCGGTCAGGACCTGCCGGCCGGGGCTGGTGGTTCTCTGTGTCCGAACCACCACACGCGCGCCGCCGGGCACGGACTCGAACCAGAGGCCGGGCTGAAGTGCCGCGCCGTCGCTGTTCTTGTCCGGCGCAAGGCCGTTGGCCAGCACGGTCACTTGGGAACCGTTCAAAAGCACCAGTTGTTCGGCGCCAATGCCGTCATGGTTGGCGTCATCCACATCACGCTGGATGACACGTTCTGCCGACCATTCCACCGCGCCATTTGCGTCCAGCGCCGTGCCGTCGCCGTCGGCGTCCACCGCAATCTTGTATCGGATGCCCGTTCCCGGAAGCGGGCTGAGAGAGGACCGGGATGCCTGGCCGAGTTCCCGGCTGATGGCAAGGACGGCCCGTTCCGCCTCCGTACGGGCGGCGGCGCGCATTTCCAGCACGCTGCCGGTCTTCTGGACCTGCATCATCACGCCGAGTGCCGCACACAGGACAACAACGGAAATGGAGGCTGCGCAGAGCACCTCGATCAGGGTAAACCCGCTTTGCTCGCTGTTCATGACGGCAGCCTTACCTTGTTATGAACCCCACGGTCTGCACCTCAATGACATGTCCCCGCATATCCTTGAAACCGGCCTTCACGCGGACCTCGATCTGGAGGGGAAAGGTGTTCACATCCGCTCCCATGACCGGCAGGGAAACGGGTTGTCCGGCGGAATTCACCAGGTCAACGTGTATTTGCCCGGGCGTGTCTGTCGGGGGGGAGTAGTGGAATACGGTTTCAACGGGGAGCCCCTTCAGTTCGGCCAGGACGCTGACCGCAAGTTGCCTGGCGTGCACCCGCGCGCCTGTGGCGCTGTCTGCCAGGGCCAGTCCGTCCAGCGCTCCGGCCACGACGACAAGCCCCGCCGTGAGCAACGCGCATGCCACCAAGGCGTCAACCAAGGTGAACCCGCCATTACGGCCTCCGCCCATTCGCATATTCCCTCTTGAGCCGATTGCATCGCAATCGACACCCAAACGCTTTGACCGTGTGTCCCTCTCAATGCCCCGTGAAAACCGGTTTCACGACAGAACCACACGACAAACCACTCACCTCATAAAGCATAGCACGCATGTGCGAATTGGTGCACGTCAAATCTTCCCATGAGGCAGAATTGCGGTGGGGGGGGATTTGGGCTACAATTACTGTCTGAGGGCGGGTCCGGCGATGTTCGCATGAGTCCCGCGCCCCTTGGGCGTGCGGACGGCCGGAGTCGTTCCCGAAATAGGACGCTGTAAAGACACTGAGTCACGAGATTGAACTGCATAACCAGGAGGAGTCCATAAAGCTCCTGGGACAAAACGGCGAAATCCGCCGGCGTCTGCAGGAGCAGGCTCGGGTGCGCATCGTGGATCGCGGCGCCACCGTGGTGATTATCGGCGAGGAGGAGGATGCCGCGCTTGCCCGAACGGTGCTTGCGGGCATGCTGGATGCCGTGCGCGCGGGCCAGACGCCGACGCTGGATGATCTGGACTGCGCCGTGAGCCAGGTGCGGGAACGGGATGCGCGCCAATTGGGCTCGCTCCTTTCCCAGCGGCCCGCCGCCATCCGTGAGGATGTGCACATCCGCGCCCGCACGCGCGGGCAGAAGAAATACCTGGACACCATTCACACGCACGAAATGACACTGGTGGTGGGGCCGGCGGGCACGGGCAAGACCTACCTGGCCATGGCGGCCGCGGTGTCGGCGCTGCTGAACAAGCAGGTCAAGCGCGTGGTCCTGACACGGCCCGCAGTGGAGGCGGGGGAGCGGCTCGGATTCCTGCCGGGTGATTTGGAACAAAAAGTGAACCCCTATCTGCGGCCGTTGTATGACGCCCTTTATGCCATGGTGGACATGGACCGGGTGCGCAGACTGATGGACCAGCAGTGCATCGAAGTGGCCCCGCTGGCGTTCATGCGCGGGCGCACCCTTGATCAGGCGTTTATCATCCTTGACGAGGCGCAGAACACCACCGTCGACCAGATGCTGATGTTTCTGACGCGGCTTGGACAGGGGTCCCGCGCGGTGGTCACGGGCGACACAACCCAGGTGGACCTGCCTCCGGGCACCGTGTCCGGGTTGGGCGACGCGTGGAACGTTTTACAGGACATCCCCGGCATCGGCAGGGTGAAACTGGGCAAGGCCGATGTCGTGCGCAATCCGCTGGTGCAGCAGATTATAAACGCCTATGAAGTGGGGGGGGCACGCTCACCCCGCCGGGACGGCCGGGCTGGACGCGAGGGATGATGGACGCGCAGAAAGTTACCAACGGCCTGTCTTCTGTTCCGGGGGGCTCATCCGGCAAAGACAGAGGAACGTCCTCGACGCGGCGGTGGGTGCGTCGGGGTTTCATTGCCGTGTCCTTTCTGCTTTGCGTGGTCGCGCTGACCCGCGAACCGGAGCAGGAGACGATCTCGGCGGCCGACCTTGAAGCGCCCGTCTCCAGCAGGGAAGTGCGCGCGGCGTTCTACTTTGAATCGGTGGACCAGCAGCGCACGCAGGAGGCGCGCGACGCGGCCATGGTCAAAGTGCCCGACCACCTGCGGGTGGATATGGGCGTGCTCAACGATCAGGCGCGCATTCTGCGCGAACGCATCAGCCAGATTCGGGAGCACCGGGCCAAAGTGCAGGGGGCGGTGCTGACCGCGCTGCGCGAGTCCACCCAGGATCAGGATGCATGGCTGACGGCGGAACGGGCCGTGACCGCGCTGGTGGCGCAGCTCAAGCAGCGCGCCGAGGGGAAGAGCCTTCCCGATGCGGAAGTCATGGTGCAATGGCTGCTGCCGGACCGGAACAGTCTGCCGGAACGCGTTTTTGAACAGCCGAAGGGCGCGGCCAAAGAGGGGGACTCGCCGCCGCCGCTAAAGGTCGCCGAACTCAAGCCCGACACGCCCGACCCGCTTGCTTTCACGGAGTCCGACAGGCTGGGCACGCTTGCTTTGGAAGAACTGCAAACGGCGCTGGGGGGCGGCATACGCGCCGGCGATTTGTCCGCGGACCAGCGCAGGCGCAAAGTGGTGATTCTGGGTGCCGCCGTGGGCGATACCGCGCCCGCACCCAACGAGGTCGAATACGGCGCCGCGCCGGACCCGCAGGAAGCGGCCGCGGCGCTGGGCACGCGTCTGGCGGACATGGCCAATGCCCCCGGACAGGCGGGAACCACCCCGGTGGATTGGACGCGCATCCGAGAGGCCGTCATGGGCATGGTGCAGCCGCTTTTGGTGCCCACGCTTGTCGAGGACAAGGTGGCCACGGTCTCGGCCAAGGCGCGCGCCGCGGAGTCCATCCCGGCGGTCATGAAAGAAGTGGAGGCCGGCGAGATCATCCAGGATCGCGGCAAGCGGTGGACCCGTCAGTCCCGCTCGGACGTTGAGGCCTACCTGTCGATAGTCCGGCAGGAAGAGCGGCCGATGCAGCGCATGATAAACAACCTGATTGCGCACGGCATCCTGATGTTGCTGGCCTTCCTGGGGCTGTACCGCGGATGCCGGCTGCTGGCGGGGGACCCGGCGGGTGTTCGGCCCGGCATTGGCGGGCAGAAAGCGTTCGAAGTGGCGCTGGTGCTGACCTGTCTTGTCCTGGTCTCCGGGAGGCTCGCGTCCTATTTCGAGCCCACGGGTTTTGTGGTGCCCGTTGCCGCCGCGGCCATACTCTGCGCCATTCTGGTGAATGCGCCCTTTGCGGCCTTCTTCAGCGGCATCATGGCGGCCCTGGTGTCCGCACAGTTCCAGTACAACTGGAGGCTCATGCTTGTCGCCTCCGCCATGTCGGCGGCGGGTGCGTTCAGCGTGAGCCGGGTGCGCCGCCGCAGTGACATGACCGCCGCCTCGCTGGTGGCCGCGATGGCGGGGGTGGCCGCAATGATTGCAGTCATTCTGTCTACCGAATCGCTGTTTGCCGAGTCTTTCCTGCGCCGTGTGCTGCTCGTGGTGCTGAACGGGGGCCTCTGTATCGTGGCCGTGCCGGGACTGCTCTCGCCGCTGGAGCGGCTGTTCAGCCTGACCACGGACATCACGCTGCTGGAGTATTCCGATCTTAACAACCAACTGCTCAGCGAACTGGCGATGAAGGCCCCGGCCACCTACGCCCACAGTCTGCTGCTGGGCCAGCTGGCCGAGGCGGCGGCGGACGCTATTGGCGCGAACGGGCTGCTGGCCAGGGTGTGCGGCTATTACCATGACGTTGGCAAGACGATAGATGCGGCCATGTTCGTGGAAAACCAGCACGGGGTGAACGTGCATGACAGCCTGCCCCCGGAAAAGAGCGTGTCGCTGATTCGCCAGCACGTGATTTACGGTGCGGAACTGGCCCGCAAGTACCGATTGCCCGAGGCCATCGTCAGGGGTATACTCGAGCACCACGGCACACTGCGCGTGGGTTACTTCTACCAGCAGGCCGTCGAGCGCTACGGCGCTGAAAACGTGCCCGAGGCGGACTATCGCTATCCCGGCCCGCGTCCGCAGCGGCCGGAAACGGCCATACTTATGATTTGTGACGCCTCCGAGTCGGGCGTGCGCACGTTGGACGAGCAGAACGAAGAGAGTGTGCACGCCTTTGTCAGGCGCGTCATGGACATGCGCGTCAATGACGGACAGTTTGACGAGTGCAACCTGACCCTGCGCCAACTCCATGTCATTGAGGATGTGGTGGTGCGCGGCATCATGGGCACGCTCCACGCGCGTTTGCGGTATCCAAATCTCGCCGCGGCCACCGTGCCGGTTTTTGCCGCGGCAAAGCCAACGGAAGGAAAATGAAGCCATGACGGTTTCCATTGAAGTGAGAAACGAATCCACGCGCAGGGGCATGCACCGCAGGGACGTGCTGGAACGAATCGCCGTGCGGGTGCTTGAAGGCGAGGGTGTGGCGGACGACATAGAACTCAGTGTTCTGTTCTGTGATGATCCGTTCATCGCCGAACTGAACCGGCGCTACCGCAAGAAGAAAGGTCCGACCGACGTGCTGTCATTTGCCCAGGAAGAGGACACGGCCGTTGGCGGCGCGCGCGCCTTGGGCGACATTGTCATCTCCCTGGAAACCGTTGAACGGTTTTGCGAGGCGGACCCGGCGCGCATGCGCGGCGAGGTGCGTCTGCTGTTCTGTCACGGTCTGTTGCACCTGCTGGGAAACGACCATGCTGACGCGGCCGGGAAAAAACGCATGCTCGAGCTTCAGCAGCGCTATCTCGGCATTGATTCCGACGCCGCATGGCATGCGGAGAAACGCCGTTAATGAACCGGAACAGGCACATATCGGCGGGCCGAAGAAGCGCGCGGGCTGCCGAGTGCGCCCCATTGGGGGACGCAGGCGGCGAGTTGCCCCGAAGTAGGCGCTTGAAGGCGGCCGTACTGGCCTGCCTGGGCCTCGTTTTGGGCTTTGCGATCGTCGGCACGGGCCGGGTGGCTGCGGGCGACGGCGCCGCAGCGGCGGTTCCGGTGCCATGGTTTACCGTCCTTACCCCCAACCTGCTGCTGATTGCCGCGGTGCTTGCGGGTTTTTCCGCGTTCTTCTCGGCCAGTGAGGTGGCCTATTTTTCTCTGCACAAGGTGAAACTGCGCGCGATGGGGGAGAGTCCCGCCGCGCTTGCCCGTCTGGCCGCGCGCAACATGGAGCAGCCCGGCGCGCTGCTCGCCACGCTGCTCATGGGCAACACCATTGTCAATGTGCTGCTCGGCACCGTGCTCGGCGAGCCGATGGCGCAAATGTTTGAGCGCTCCTTTCTGATGCCCACGGCGCGGTCCTACGTGGTGTCGGTCGTGGTGACGACGGCCGGGCTGCTGCTGTCCTGCGAGGTGTTCCCCAAGGTAATGGTCCTGCGCTACAACGCCGTTTTCGCCCAGGTCGCGGCGCTTCCCGTCTTCCTTGTTCATCACCTAATGCGCCCGCTTCGGGCCCTGATCATGGCGTTCGTGGCGTTCCTGTTCCGCATCACCCGCTTCTCCGAACTGCCCCCGGCACCCTTCATGACCGACGACGAGTTCAGGTCGGTGCTTGAGGACAGCAAGGCCTCCGGGGTGATTGAGGAGGAGGAGCGGCAGATGATTCAGGGGATCATAGAATTCTCCGACACGACGGTGCGCGAAATACTGGTGCCCAGGCCGGACATGATCGCCGTGCCCGCCACGGCCACGGCCGCCGAGGCGCTGGAAGTCGTCCGCGAGCACGAGTATTCGCGCATGCCCGTTTACCGCGACGACCTCGACGACATAGTCGGCGTGCTTCACGCCAAGGACCTGCTCCCGCTCGTCGAGTCGGGGAAGCTCGACACGCTCATTCAGGAGGTGGCCCGGCCGGCCCATTTCGTGCCCGAGACCATGTCGCTCGCCGATTTTCTAAAGACCGCGCAGCGCCTGCATTCGCACCTGGCGCTGGTCGTGGACGAGTACGGCGGCACCCGCGGCATGGTGACGCTTCAGGACGCGCTGCGCGAGGTGGTGGGGGACATCGGCGAGGAGGATGACGGCCTGGAACTGCTGTGCGAGACGCTGGGGACGGGGCGCTACCGTGTCGACGGGGCGTTGCCGCTGGAGGACCTTGAAAATCTGATCGGCATTGTTGTGGATGACGAGGAGCACACCACGGTCGCCGGGTTCCTCATGTCCCAGTCGGAGAAGATTCCCGAGGCGGGTGACGAGATCTTGTACGCAGGGGTGCGTTTCCGTATTGAGCAGGTGCGCGAGAAACGCGTGATGCGCGTGCTCATCGACTGCCCGCCCGAGTTGGCGGCCGGGGAGGACGGTGCATGAGCGCGCTGATCGTCATCCTCATCGTAACCGCCGTGCTGGTGCTTTCCGCGTTCTTCGCCGGATACGAGACGGGCTTTGTCTCCAGCAACCCCATTCGCGTGCGCCACCTTGCCGAGAAGGACGGCAACCCCGCCGCCGCGCGGCTCATGGCGCAGCAGAACAGCCCCGGCAGGCTCATTACGACCCTGCTTGTGGGCAACAATCTGGTGCTGGTCATAGGCACGATCACATTGACCGCGGCGCTGGGCGGCACCCTCGCAACGATTGTGGCCACGCCGCTGTTCCTCATTTTTGGCGAGGTGCTTCCCAAGAGCATGTTCCGCGTGCACGCCACGCGGCTGGCCCTGGGACTCATGCCCGTGATGCGCGTCTTCGACGTGCTGCTGGCCCCGCTTGCCGTGCCACTGAACTGGATGTCACAGGGCCTGCTGCGCCTCTT
>CAIJOU010000585.1 GCA_903822375.1 Candidatus Hydrogenedentota bacterium | reverse complement strand
GTCGGTGGCCTCCTGTTGAGGTTGTCGTTGGTGGTTTGAGCTGCTCAGCCCATCTTTGCAAAAAAAAGGCGTATTGTCAATAGATATGCCGTTGTAATATCAACAAACACAAACAGTTACAAAAACACGGGATCACTCAGCTCAAGGGGCTCCTGCCATGCGCAAAGCGTGGGCAGCGAATGGCCCGCCAAGTGGCCCGTATCTTCCAGCACCGTACCAGGACCAAAAAGCATGTTCCACCGCGGACCGCGTTTGGAAACACAGCATGGTGCCCATAGAACGGTCGGGCCCTGACCCAAGACGCCGTCCCACAGCCAGTGAGTCCAGAATCAGAGAAACCGGACTACCGGGACCGCCTGGCATGGCCGCGCGAAAATAAAGTCACTATTCGGTGCCACCTCTGTTCTGCGCTGATTCCAGTGGGCCGTCACACGGCGGCCCTTCCGCAACGCCAAACAAGACTGAAGTCACTGTTGCGGTCCCACCGTCTCTTCCGCATGGGCCTTCTTCTCTTCAAAGAGGCGCATGCGGCGGGTTGCGCCTCATATGAGCTTCACCTTTCGCAGTGCCACACCGCACATGCGCAGCATGACCAGGGCATTGCGGAAACGGCGTGTCATTTTTGTCTGCCCGGCGGTGCGCGGGTGGTAATGCACGGGCAGCTCGACGATCTGCAGGTTGTGGCGCGCGGCCCCGAAAATCCAGTCATAGTCGCCCCAGCGGTCCACTTTTCCAAAATGGGCGTGCGCCTCCAGGATTTTTGGATAATCCTTTCGCCAGACGGCCTTGGTGCCGCACAGAGTGTCCTTTAACCGCTGCGACAGCAGGAACGAGAACAACATGGCGAACAGCTTGTTGCCGATGATGTTGGCGAAATTCATCGCGCCCTCTTCCGTGGAATAGACCAGGCGGGAACCGTTGACGAACTCGCCCTTCCCCGATGCGAGCACCTCCACGAAGGATGGCAAATCCTCGGGCATCACAGCCATGTCAGCGTCGAGAATGACCAGAATATCGTTCTTCGCTCCGGCAAATCCGGCGCGGCAAGCCGCGCCTTTCCCTTGTCCCGGACCGTCAATTAGAGAGATGTTGCGTTCGGGATGCGCCTCTATTGCCTCCCGAATTCTCTGCGCAGTACGGTCGGTGGAGTGATCATCCACAAAGAGAATCTCGGTGCCCCTTCCCATCTCGGGTATGCGTTCCACCAACCCCTCAATGTTGTGCTCCTCATCCTTGCAGGGCACGCAGACACTGACAGTCACATCGTCCGGGTCGCCGCGCGGCGTTTCGGGACGCAGCACGGTGTAATACAAACCACACAGGTACTTCACGCCCGGAATCAGCGGTGCATATCGGTTGACCCGGTCGCTGACCACGGCCGGACCGACCGGCACCAGCATGTCGTAGCCTTCCCGCACTTTCTCAAATCCCGCCAGATCGGCCAGATTGCCCAGATCGAACTTGGTCAGCCAGTTTTGCCGCGGGAACCGGGGCCATAGCCCCGCGAGTCCCCCCAGCGTTATGGCGGGACCCAGTATGTAGTTGTGCACCAGCAGCATGACCCGCGTCTCGGGGTTGCAGAGCGGACGAATGCTCTTGAACAACGATCGAAGGTCAGGGATTTCCGTTACCGCGTTGACGACCAGGATGGTGTCAAAAGTGCGGTTCAGCGTGTGGACATCAAGCGCCGCCATGCACCGGAACTCAAGATTGGGATGGGTGTCGGCTGGAAAGAGACTGCGCGCCTGTTCCACAATCTGCTCCGAGCAATCAATCCCGAGTCCGTACCTGGGCCGCATGGCGGCGAGGTTCTGGCCAAGGCCGCAACCAATTTCCAGCACCTCGCCCGGGTCGGGAAACACGTGCTCCAGGATCTTGCTTTTTCGGGCATAGTAATACCGGTACCGCTCAAGACTGCGCCTGTATGCGGGCGCCAGACGGTCGTATGCCCCGCCCACCCGCGATTGGACAGACGCGAGGTACTCCGTCCGTTTGTCGGCTGTCTTAAGCGTTGTATTCGGCCTTTTTGCGCGCATTGGTCCGCGTTCAAACCATGCCTTTATTCACGGTCCTACTTCGCAGGATAGGTGTCCGGAACAATACTCACGCCCGTGGTAAACACGAAGGGCAGAGGGAAATCGCCGTTGGGAAACTCCATTTCAAACAAGAAGGCCGTCCAGCCCTTTTCCGCCGTTTTCACATCAGACACATAGACGCCGTCATCCGAAAGGGGCACGGCAGTGCTCTCATACTTCTTGCCGAGGCTTTCAAGGCGGAAATCGCGGCCGTTGGGGTTCACTGCCTTCCAAAACGTGACCTTGGTCGGCTTGGTTTGACAGCGGACGGTGAGCGTGCCGTCTTCGGCCCGGTTCCAATTGAACTTCGGCCGCGGCGTATCGGCAAGCAGGGCATGATAGAAGCTGGCAAGTCGGAAATAGGCGTCCGCATTCAGGCTGTGATCACAGTTGGGGAAGTAACAGAGGTACTTCTCCTCCTTGAGCCCGTCGAAATAGAAGCGCCACGAATCGGACGGAAAATACTGGTCGCCCGCGCCGTTGAGGATGTATTTGGGCATGGTCAACCGATCACGGTACGTGTAGGGATCGACCACATTGAGGAGATTACGCATTTCCGGGGTATGGAGCCGGTCGACAATTTTCTTGTCAACGTAATCTTTGACCGAGGGAGCCCAAAAACCGTAGCTGTTGAGGTGGTTCTCAAGGGCCGGCACAAAATTGAGCACGTCTATTACTGCGGGTCCGATACCGATGACCCGCTTGTCAACGGCCGCCACAGTCCAGGTGGTCCAGCCACGCTTGGAACCGCCGGCCACAAAGAATCCGTCGGTCTTGGGGTATTCCTTCTGCACCAGGTCCATGGCGCGCACGACGGCCTTGGTCATGGGCAGGCGGGCGAGCCAGATCGGATCGCCGCCCTTGAGGTACTTGTCCCAGCCGAAAGTGATCATGGCGTCTTCCTTGCGGCCCTCCTCCTTGTACTGTGGGTCGTCCTCATCGGGGAACTTGAGCGGCTGGTTGGGGATCTGCTTGATCTCGACGACCATGGACTTGGTCACGGTCGCGATTTTTTCCATGGGCCCGGCGTCGGCACTGGGCTTGTCATCCTTGCGGTTGTCGCCACCGCCGATGAACATCATGGCCTTCGTGTATTTCAGGTCCTTGGGAACCGTCACCAAAACGGTGTGCTCCCAAAGGGGGCGGTCCACCTTGGAGGCATCCAGCCAGGTTTGGGAAACCATGTGATACACGTATGTGGTGGAATCGGCCCTTTCGCCCTGGTTCACCAACTCGTACTTGAATGCCGGGTCGGGCTTGGCCACATAGTCATCCAGCGGAGTCGCCACCGCCGTGGAAATACACAGTCCGGAAAGAACGACCGCCGTCAGGCAGGCAAAGCGCGCGGCCCGCGGCGGGAGGATATTGCACAAACCAGTCATCCTTTTCATGCCAAGAACTCCTATTCGTAATTCGCAACTGTCAACGGTCTACTGTCAACCGTCCATTCTTCTGTCGCCAAGCCTCATAGAGTAACACAGCGGCGGCAGCGGCAACATTTAGGGAGGCAATGTTACCTGACATGGGAATACACACCCGGCCATCGCAGCGGGATGCGAGTTCGGGCTGCACGCCGCGCCCCTCATTGCCGAGAACCAGGGCCGTGGGCATGCTGAAATCGCACTTGGTGCAAACGTCGCCACCCTTTTCATCGGCCGCAAGAACCCGGACGCCCGATGCGCGCAGCAGTTCCACCAGTTTTGCCAGGTCCTCGACCTCGGCGATGGGAATCCGGTTGACGGCACCCGCTGAGGCCCGGGCAACCAGGCTGTTCACTCCCGCCTGGGAAGCGGTGCCCACGAATATGCCCCTTGCGCCCATGGCCTCGGCAGAACGCACGATCGCGCCGAAATTGAACGTGTCCTGGACCGCATCCAGCACCAGCCAAAGGGCCGGGGTCCCATCATCCCGCTCGCCCTCTTCCCCGCCGCGCATCACCTCGTCCGCCGGGGCATAGGGAAAGGGGCCCATCCGCGCCAGATAACCCTGGTGCTCGTCCACGTGCCCCAGTTCGCGCAGGCGTTCCTGCGTCGTCACCTCGACCTCAGCGCCCTGCGCTTCGGCCAGTGCGCTTGCATGCCGGACGGCGTCTGCGGGCAGTGTGTCCGCCAGATACAGTTCCATGATCGGCCAGCGGCCCGCCTCAATCACTTCCGTCACCGGATGACGGCCCCAAAGCCAACTGCGCTGGTGTCCCGCAAGAAAACGGCTCTGCTTCTTTCGTTTCGATTTCGACATATTGTCGCGTTCCTGTTTCTTTTCAGCCTGCGGATGCCATCGCCCGCATGATTGATTCCGCCACGCGGACACCGTCCACGGCGGCACTCATGATGCCCCCGGCATAACCCGCGCCCTCGCCGGCGGGATAGAGTCCGCGCAAGGTCTCACTCTCGCAGGTGTCGGTGCGCAGGATGCGCACGGGCGACGAACTGCGCGTTTCCACACCTGTCAGCACGGCATCGGGCAGCGCGAATCCGGCCAACTTTTTGCCCAACTGCGGCAATGCCTCGCGAAAGGCCCCGATTACGTAGGGGGGAAGGCATTCGGACAAATCGGCGGGCGTCACGCCCGGCGTGTAGGAAGGTTTGACTACGCCAAAACCGGTGGAGGCCCGGCGCGCCAACAGGTCGCCGACAGTCTGCGCCGGCGCGTGATAATTGCGGCCACCCAGCGCAAAGGCCAGTTCCTCCCAGCGCCGCTGGTAGGCCACGCCCGCCAACGGATGCGTGTCGCCGAAATCTTCAGGCCCGACCCCGACGAGCAAGCCGCTGTTCGCATTGGGTGCGTTTCGCGCGTAACGGCTCATGCCGTTGGTGACCACCTGGCCCGGTTCGGAACTGGCGGCGATCACCTCGCCGCCGGGGCACATGCAGAAGGTGTAGACCGAGCGTCCGTTGCCGCAGTGGTGGACCAGTTTGTAATCGGCCGCACCCAGCCGGGGGTGCCGCGCCGCCTTGCCGTACTGGGCCCAGTCCACCTTGCACTGCGGGTGCTCGATACGCGCCCCGATGGAGAATGCCTTCTGCGCCATGGCCGCGCCGGATAGGTGAAGCATGTCAAAGGTGTCGCGGGCGCTGTGGCCAATCGCCAACAGCACATGCCGCGAGGCGATTTCCGTGCCGTCCGCCAGCCGCACGCCGCAGACCGCGCCCGCTTCGACCGCAACCCGGCTCACATGGCTGTTGAAACGGACCTCGCCGCCGTGGCGCTGAATGGCCCTGCGCAGGTTCTCGACGACACGGACAAGATTGTCCGTGCCGATATGGGGCTTGTGCAGCCAGAGAATCTCTTCCGGCGCGCCGGCCGCCACCAGTTCGTTCAGCACCTTGGCGCAGCGGTTCTCGCGCTCCTTGATTTGCGTGGTCAGTTTTCCGTCGGAAAACGCGCCGGCCCCCCCCTCGCCGAACAGCGCGTTCGAGGCGGGATTGAGCACGCCGGTGCGCCAGAAAGCAAAAACGTCCGCGGCGCGCTCCTTGGCGCATTTGCCGCGTTCAAGAAGAATGGGCTCAAATCCGTTCTGGGCCAGCAGCAGGGCGCCAAACAGCCCGCAGGGCCCGGCCCCAATCACGATCGGCCGATGCGGCAGCGGGCGGGCGGGCCGTATGGAAAAGTGGTAAGCCATGTCGGGGGCGGCGGCGACCTTTCCGCCGAGTTGCGCGCCGGACTCATCGTCCAGCGAGACGTCCACCGTGTAGAGCAGCACGATGGCATTGCGTTTGCGGGCATCCACGGAGCGCCGAACCACGCGGCATTCGCGCAAATCTTCCGGAGCCACGCGCAACATCGAGGCAACACGGGCACGCAGTGCGGGCTCCGGGTGGTCCAAGGGCAGGGCTATGTCGCTAACACGCAGCATGAAATGCATCCACAGCGCCGACGGCATGCATCGGCGCGGACAGGGCGGGTGAAATGGCGCGGGTGCCTATTTCAGTTGATCAAGGGGAATGGCCTCGTCCTTGAGCATGACCGGAATGTCGTCCCGAACAACATAGAGGTAGGCGCCGTCCTCGCGGACCAGACCGCTGTCGGCGCGGTCCGTCACCGTCTCGCCGGCACGGTTCTTCACCGCTCCGGCGTCGATGGCCGCGTTAAGCCGGGCCATGAGTGCGTCATCGGCTGAATGCACAGGCGTCCTGTTGTCGGGACAGACAAGGATTTCAAGCAGTTCCTGGCTAATCATAAAAGCGGAGGCCCTTCATATGTTTGTTGTGTGCGGCCGTTCAGGCCGGTGTGATTTTCCCGAGCAAAACGCGGCCGCTGGCACCGGTCACCTGGGGCACGTTTGCGGGCGTGCCGCAAAGGGTTTCGTTGCCCAGTATGGCGAAGGCAATCGCCTCCCGCGCATCGTAGGAAATGCCCACACGGTCGCTGATAAATATCTTCACATCCGGCAGGGCCCGGCGCAGGCCGAGCATGACGGCATTGTTCATCGCGCCGCCGCCTCCCACGATCATGTGGGCCACCTCGTATTTCGGCGCCACATGGCGTTTGTACGCGTCCGATATGCTCTGCACCACCGCCTGGGTCACCGTGGCCACAAGATCCTCATAAGAGTGATTTCGACGGTTGGCCAGTGCGTCGCGCAGGTAGACATCCACGCCGAAACGCTCGCGGCCGGTACTCTTGGGCGGGTCCTTGGCAAAATAGGGGTCGCTGAGCAGGTATTCAAGGAACTCGTCTATGACCTTACCGCGAAGCGCGGTCTCGCCGTTCTCATCGTACATGCGCATGCCGCGCGACAACTGGCGTACTGTGCCGTCAATCACCATGTTGCCCGGACCGGTGTCAAAAGCTGCAATATCCTTGAATTCAGGCGTGACCACGGTCAGGTTGGCGATGCCCCCAATGTTCAGACACACCATCGTGCGGTCTTCCCGGCGAAACAGGAGCCAGTCGGCATAAGGTACCAGAGGAGCGCCCTGGCCTCCTGCCGCCATGTCACGCACACGGAAATCGGAAACCACGGGGATACCCGTACGCTGCGCAATCACTGCCGCTTCGCCAATCTGCAACGTGCCAATCTGGTCGGTCCCGCAACCCGGCGGATAATGGCCTATCGTGTGCCCATGAATCGCAACATAATCCACGAGCACCTGCTCGTCCTGGGCGATGTCGAGCATGGCCAGCACCGCCTCAGCCATGCGGTCACCCAGTTCGAAGTTCAGCAGGCACACTTCCTTGGACGACATGCGCTCGGTGAGAAGCCGGTTGCGCAAGTCGGGCTCGTAGGGGAAGGTTTCGTGGGCGATAAGTTTCATGGCAAGCCCGGAACCGGTACCCTTGATACGCACCAGTGCGGCATCCACACCATCGCAGGACGTGCCGGACATGAGGCCGATACCGTACCTTACCCGCTTGTTTCTGATTTCCTCAAGGTTCATAAATGAAACCCCTTAAGTTCACCCCCCGTGAAAGAGTGCTTCGTTATTGTCGAAATGGCCAAGTCGTATTTGTCCATCGTTCAGGTGTCCCGCTGGCACAAGCCAACTCTGTTGCCTCTTCCGACCCCGTGGAGTTTAATTACACCAAACCACCATTTTTATCTTCCAGAGTAATTATAAACTTAGTGCCGGACAGTCCGCCAATTACCTGCAGAATGGCACGTACTCCCAGTACTTCTGCCATTCCGCAACTTAGCCGGACCCTCAGGACACGAGTTCTTGATAATGTCCGCACCTTTGGCCAACTACTTTCGTCTCACCAGTATTATACTTTTTGCTCATTATCTCGCTCAATCTATTCTTTGTCAACTTATTCTTCTGCAGAAGTCTTCTTGCTCTTGAGAACCTTTTCTGGCGCGCGATAATCTGCCAAGCAGAAGCATATACGGCTGACTGTCGAATATTGACGAGGTCTACCTAGAATACAATACATACAGCCCAAAACAATCCATAGAACATTCAAACAGACCCTTGGCCAGAAGTAAATGACACAGTGAAGATGAAGTCTTTGGAGGAATCATCCATTATATGTAATTTTATTTATCTTTTAGTATCGCTTTGTGTCTTTTCCTAAAATACTCCGTAATCGACTACCACCTTCACGCAATAAGGCTGTTGCTGTGGGATAGTCTACCTGCTTTATGGCCATGACTACTGCGGTGGGTATAGACCAGTTGGCCGCCTTGAGCAATTCAGTGGCCTGCGCCTTGCCCACGCCGCTGATCGAATCCACAATACGTGCGGCACGAAGTCGCAGTTTGGTGTTGGAAGGCTTCATTTCCACCATCAGGCCGTGATAGACATATCCCGAAAGGGCCATCGCTCCGGTCGAGAGGATATTGAGCACCATTTTCGTGGCGGTGCCCGCCCGCAGGCGTGTAGACCCGGCCAGCACCTCGGGGCCGGTAGCCAGACATATCATAATGTCTGCCTGCGCCGCTGGAGCGGGATTGCAGCAGACCAAGGCCGTGGTGCAACCGCGCTGTTTCGCGCGGTCCAAGGCCGCGGCCACATAAGGCGTTGAACCCGATGCGGCAATGCCTACAACGAAGTCCTTTGGGCCGGCTTCGACCCGGTCCAAATCCGCGATACCGGCATCCCGACTGTCTTCTTCACCCTCAATGCTCTCGCGAAGAGCGCGTTCGCCCCCGGCGATGAGCCCAATCACCCTGCTTGGAGAGACGCCAAAAGTTGGGGGACACTCGGATGCGTCGAGAACACCCAGGCGACCGCTGGTTCCCGCACCCAGGTAGACGATTCTGCCTCCGCCCGCGATGGCCGCCGCGGCGGCTTCCACTGCCTGGGCTAGGACGGACTCCTGCGCCGCAACAACCGCCGGAAGGGTGGCGTCCACTCCGTTCATGAGCCGCACGATTCCGAGGGCATCCAGTTGGTCAAGTGTGACCACCGAAGAGATCTTGCCTTCCGTGGGGGAGGAGGGAGTTTCCGGGGCGGTCATGCCATCGGCCTGCCAGGTGGATGCCCAGGCAGCGGAGTCGTCCGTTTCACAAAACGCCCTGTAGACAGCCCTGTGGCCTGTGACCGGGCAATCCATAAACTGGGCCGCGACATACTGGTCCACAGACTGGCGAAAAGCCTCACGAAATTCCCCGCATTCGGTGAGCAGCGAGCCATGCAGAAAGAGCCGGGCACCCTCGCCCAAGTGAAGCTGTTCCACGGCGGCCACCGCCTGCGCCGCCAATCGGCGGGCCTGCTCGTCGAGGCAGGCCCGGGCCACGATATCACCGTCCCCGGCCACTTCCGCCACGGTCCGCGCCAGATCAGCCACAGCACGTTTCTCGGCTGAACCGGACCATAGGACAAACTCATCAAAGCTGCCCAGGCCCGCGGCCGGCGGCAACTGCGCAATGAGGGCCGTCTCCGGTCCCAGACCGTCCACCATCTCGGCACAGGCGCGGAGGGCATCCACGGCCACCCGGTAGGCACTGCCGTCGTCGCCGAACAACGCACCGCGCCCGCCGATGCGCAACAGCCTGCCATGGAGGTTCTTGGCAATCACGGCCGAACCGGTGCCGGCGATGACCAGCGCCCCGCTACCCGGCCCGGCGTTGGCAAAGAGTATCGGGTGGAGATCTGTGGTGATGCGCACGCGCGCCGCGCCCAAGGCTTGGCCAACGATTTCCGCCACACTGGCCTGAACCGCCGAAGCTCCGGCACCGGCCAGTCCGGCCCATATCTCCAGTCTGGGCACGTCCCGTCCGGCCAGAAGTCTGCGGGCGAGTTCGACCAGCGTCATCGCCGCCGTCTCAGTGCCGCAGGCCACCGGATTGCTCGGGCCAGACTCCGCCTCGGCGAGGCAGGTGCCGTCTTCGGCATACAGACCGGCCCGCGTGTGCGTGGCCCCGCCTTCCATGGCGACTATCATGCAATCCACTCCTTATTCTTCCATATCGCGCAGCCACGGCTCCGCACCCGCGCGCATGGTCTCCAGTATCGTCGTGTTTCGTTCCCATTCCAATCGGTCCACCGCGGCGTGGAGCATGAAGCCCATGATCCGGTCTCCGCCCTCTTCAGCGCAACGGGCAGCCACGGCGCGCAGTTGCTCACCAAGGGTTGAAAGTGGTTCAGCACCGCCTTCCCCGACCACGAGTATCGGCGTCTGGTAGCCCAACAGTGCCGACATGGCCTCGTCAAAACGCGCGACATTTCTGTCCGCGTCCTGCAGGGAGATGCGAATCCGCTGTTCGTCCATCGTGAGCACCCATTCGCGCCGCCATTGCCACGGGGAGAACCATGCCGAAATGATACCCCCCCATGAGGCCAGGGCGAAGTCGAAAGCGTCCTGTCCTCCCGCAAGGCGCAACCGGTCCGCCACGCGATGGTTGAGTCGGCTCGCCAATTTCCGGGCGGCACCGAAATCCCACGGACTGTCCCTGTCGGCCGGTTCGGCCGAGAAGACGCGCACCGAAAGGCCGATTCTGATGTCCGGCCGGGTCGCGCGCAATACGGCCGCAGAATCGTTGTGCGCGCGGATCATTTGCGAAAGGCCACGGCGATAACCGAACCGTGCCCCCTCATGATAGGTACGCGTTAGCCAGTATTCGGGCTCGGCAAGCGGCACCCACCACCGGCAAAGCGACGCAAGGGCCCCGCCGACATGGCTCGCATAGGCCGAGAATCGCTCCGCCGCCGCAGGGTGAGACCAGCCGCCCTGCACGTCAAACCACTGGGGCGCGGTTCCATCCCAAAGGAGGCACACCGGCTCGATATTGGCGGCTTGCAGGCTTTCAAGCATGCTTCGATACCGCTCTGTCACAACGGCATTGAAACGGCCCGCTTCAGGTTCGATTTGGTCCCAGGGGAGCGTAAGCAGCGCGGCACTGTGACCGAGCGGGCGCACCAGCGCAAGATGGGCGGCCAATTCGCCGTCCTCCATACGCTGCGCGGGTACTTCCGCGCCGATCATCAACTCGCTGAAACGTCTTTTCATGGATTCCCTTGCGCACCATGGCGATAGAAAGAACAAAACCCTTCCACTCCTCTTGGATGGAGGCTTTTGTCGGGCGTATGGTAGCATGGGTTTTGGGTGACAGGGAAACACTGGCCAGGCGCCGGGGAGCGCCACTTTCGCTTTGGAGCGGGTCATTCCAGCCGTTCGAGGGCCTTTCGCGCTTCCCGTACATGATTGGCGGCGGCCAGTTGCATCCACTTCCTCGCAACTGCCTTATTCCTTCGAACGCCTTCCCCATCACGGTAACACATGCCCAGGCAGTACTGTGCCCACGAATCACCTTTGCCGGCCGCAGCCCGATACCATTTGACCGCCCGCACGAAACTGCGGCGCACGCCGAGTCCCTCGTGATAGCGGATACCCAGTTCGCGCATCCCCTCCTCGTCGCCGAGCAGAGCGGCTTTCCGGAACCAGCAGGCCGCCTGTCTCAGGTCTTCGCCGACACCATCAGCCTGTTCATACGCCTGGGCCAGCAGCAGACAGGACTTGGTATTGCCCCCGCTGGCCGCTTTCTTGAACCATTTGATTCCCTTTTGCGGATCTTTCTCCACGCCGTGACCGTGTTTGTAGCATCGCCCGATGTTGGCTTGGGCATTGCTGCTGCCCTGGCGGGCGGCTTTCCGATACCAGAACAGCGCCTCCTCCCAGTTCTTCTGGACACCTTCGCCGTAGAACAGATGGACACCAAGGCTGGTTTGGGCCTCCGCATCGCCCTTCTCGGCCGCCATGCGCAGCCACTTCACCGCCTCCTTGTTGTCCTTGCGAACGCCGTCTCCGTGCCCGTACAAATCACCAAGTATGTACTGTGCATCGATATCGCCCTGCAATGCTGCCTTCTTGTACCATTTCACGGATTCCCGGAGATCTTTACGCACCCCCTCACCCCACCGGTATTTCTCGGCCAGATTAAATTGCGCCATGCCATTTCCCTGGTCCGCAGCCTTTTTGTACCAGAACACGGCCCGGCGCATGTTCTTCTTTACTCCGTCTCCTTCGGCAAGGAGTTTGGCTATATTGTTTTGCGCCTGGGCATGACCTTTCATCGCGGCGACACGGTACCATGCGTACGCTTTCGCAGGATCCCTGCGGATGCCCTCTTCAGGGAAATCGTAACAGCACCCCAGCGCATCCATCGCCTCAACACT
>CAIJOU010000584.1 GCA_903822375.1 Candidatus Hydrogenedentota bacterium | reverse complement strand
GGCTAACATGTTCAGTGTCCTGCCCGCCTACGGACTCTATTGCCGCCACGCAAAGAACCTCGTCCTGTCGAACGTACAATTGCTGACCACGGAACGGTTCATGCGGATGCCCCTGACCAAGGCCACACGCAACGGAAATCCCTACTGGCAGGCACCGGATAAACTGGCCGAGAACTTCAAGGGCGACAACCCGGGCACGGCATTTGTTGCGGAAGAAGTGGACGGTTTAGATGTCGGGGGCCTGCAGGCGCGCGCCGGCGGCAAGGAAGATCCCGTAGTCCAGTTCACCGACGTGCGCAACGCCATGCTCCACGCAAATCGCGCGCCCCAAAACACCGGCGTTTATCTCGACCTGCATGGCGAACAGACAAGCGGCATCACCCTGACAGGCAACGCGCTCCGGGACGCGAAGAAGACCGTGCAGTGCAGTACCGAAGTGCGAAAGAAAGCCATATATATCAGGGAAAAGCAATGAACTCGGTATGAACCGCGGGGGCAGAGCGCGCCAAGCACAGCGCTTTTGATGGCTTAACGCGCGAATTCAGCCAAAGCGGCGTCGTTGCCGCCGCACTTCACATATTCCCTCATTTGAACTGCGTCACCGTGAATGAATGTGGTGCAAAGGTCCAATTCGTCTGGCCGTTCTCCAACAGGAACGGCCGTTCGGACACCTGAGGCACTACGTTGCACGGATGCTCCGCGGTGTTGACCGCGTCGAGCGGCGCGGGCAGCGTTTCGACCTTCATGGTGCCGTTTGTGAGGCCAGAATCCTTGAGGATCAGCTGTGCGTCTGTTGGGCTGTCGCTCAAGTTGACCGCCTGAAGCACGAGCGTCTTGCCGTCTTCGCTTCTGCGGGCACACGCATCTAACGCATCGCCGTCGGATACTTCCGTTCGCACATCCATGGGCGCATAGTTCTGCGACGCCATGCGCAGCACCCACCCCGGCGGTTGCAGCCACACCTGCGATGGGTTCAGGAAAAGCAGTCCCTGGTCCCACGCATTGTCATTCTGGCCGTCCGGCTGGAGGCAGTTTGCGGAGCAGGCCACGGGAATACGTCCGTCCCGCTGAATAGCGTTCATGGCCAGCGCGTTTGCCAGTGCGCGCTTCTGGCTGTGATTGCCCGCGTTGAACTCAAACACCACCACATGGAACCGCGCGCCCCCGGCCAGCTTCTCCAGCGCATCGATGAAAGTGAAGGTCGAAGCAAGCGAGCTGTCCGGTCGCGGCCCTTCGGTGCCGACATGCACGTCAAACCACACCTCCCGGTTATTCTCGCGGGCCAGGGCCAAGATGGCCTGCTGGCCCTTCAGCGTTTTGACTCCGGACGCCGGTCCGGTTATGTCGAATGGATCGGCGATCGGCTTGCCGTAGGCAAAATCGCCGACCACCAGCACCATGTCGGGATCCAGCGGCCAGACGCGCTTCGCGATGGCGGCAAACCGCGCGGCATAGTCCTCGTCGACACGCTCCTCGTTGCCGATCTCGATATGACTCAGCTTGTATGGTTCTGGATGGCCGTCCTCCACACGCTTCTTTCCCCACACGCTGTCTGTCGGGCCCTTCGCGTACTCGATGAAGTCCGCCATGTCCTGCGGCGTCTCGAACGAGTTGAACGCGGGGATGCACTCGAACCCGGCCGCCTCGCAGAAGTTCATGAAGTCGATGATGCCCCAGCCGTTCGTCGAATAGGAATACCAAGTGCCATGATAGGGTGGCCGCTTATCGCGCGGACCGATCATGTTTTTCCACCGGTACTCGGCGTGGTTGACCATGGAACCGCCGTAGCGCAGCACCGTCACGCCCTCGTCCAGCAAGCCCTCGGCCACATCACACCGGACCGGCAATCCCTTGAACCTCCCCCACTCCCCCGGCTGCAGAAACGCATAACCCAAAGTCACTCTTCCGGGCCTCTTGAGTATAAGCGCGAACCGGCCGTGATTCTCGTTTCCACCGGACACGAGTTCGAAAGGAATTCGCTGCCAGTCGCCTGCGGCGATTTGAAGCTTCTGTTCCGCGTATGTCTTCGAACCGTCCGTGCACTCCAGCGAGGCCCACAGTTCCACCGGAGCGTCCGCCTTGGCCCATACCGCCCCTTCGTAATTCGCCCCATTCTTGAAGACCATGCCCCATCGGTTCAAACCTTCATTCTCCACTCCCACCGCACCGTCGCCGTCCTTGAACTCCATCCACTGCGATTGTGCACCAACAAAGGTGCCTTCCTTGTCCAGTCGAAATGTGCCTGTCGCATTGCCGCGCCGCACAGCCCGCCACATACTGCTGACCTCCGCCGCGTCTTCTTCCAGCTTTGTGAACGGAAACTTCGTAACCTTGTCGCCGGACTTAACCCACAGGCCCTTGTAGACCGCTGCGCGCTGCCATTGACGCAGCCCCACCACGCCCGGTGCAAGCGCCTGTCGGCTATCGGTGTAAGAGGCGACCTGATGTCCGTCGACAGAGACTTCGAGCGCACTTCCTTTCATGGCGACCTTCAGCACGACCCACTTGCCCATGGGAATCTTGCAGCGCGTGTCAGAGAAATGCTGCCAGTCATGCCGGTGCCGTCCGAGGCGGACGATCTGCGCGGCACAGTCCAGTGACACTTCGTACCCTTCGAAATTGTCCGCGCCCGCCTGGACGTTGGAGGTCCGGACAATCAATCCCGCGTTTCCCGGTGAAGCGTCGGGAAACAGCACCTCCACCCCCGCCTCTCCGTCCGCAAAGGGCTCCGTTGCTGTGACCAGTTTCGGCCCGTCACCCGCCGAACCTTTCAGTTGGTCCCCATCCACCACCCACGTTCCACCAAATGCTGTGAACCCCTTCGGTGCGCACACCGGGGCCGGTTCCTGAAAGCTTTCGCCGAAAATCATCTGGCTGTATAAGCCGCCATAGATCTCATGGTTCACATCTTCGATGCAGGCCCCCGTGAGGAAACGCGAGACGGGTCTGCCCGGTTCATCCGCATGCACCGTAACCCGAATCGGCTCCGCCAAGAGCTCCCCACACAGCCAGAGCACCACACAACAACACATTGAGACAATTCGCACAGCATTTCTCCCGTGCCAAGGCGGCCGTTACGCAAACGCACCGGGCTGAGCACTCGACATCCAATGCTAAATGGCCGCCCATTCCCAGTCAAGCTATTCCGGCCACGTCCCCACTCACTCGCCTCATTGCGAGCGTCAGACCGCCTGCGGCGGCGAATCGCGAAAGAAAGAAGTGCGGAATACGCGTGCCTTCGTGGCACCCTCAGGCCCGAACTCTGTTCGGGCTTGGGGGTGCTGCCGCTCGGCCCGCCCACGCGTCTGAAGAGCACCCCCAATTCGTGCCTTCACTGCGTTGCGGCCCGAACTGAAGGTGCCACGGAAGACCCGGCAGAACACTTTCTCAGCAGTCTCAGCCACGGACTTGGGTTCGCGTATTCATGGAGTCCGCCTATCCCGGCAGTCCCGGAACGTGCAGGTCGTCACAACCGGGGCGCGTGGGAATGATGCGGTCACAGGAGACGCCCCACATATCCCGGCCGCCGCCAACGTAGTTGTCGTTGGCGGGACGGCTGATCTCCTCGTTTATCTACAGGCTGTGTCGCAGCATACGGATGGACGCAAGGGCAAGCAGGACTGCCAAGAGGACCATAACGCCCCAACCCGCAGCCGGAAGCCCAGTAGGATCCAAGATTCTCGCGGGATAAGAGTCAAGCGTGTCGTAATCGTCAGAAACCTCGCAAACGTAATAACCAGCGTCCTCGCTCGTCAGCGAGTCAATGGTGTATGTGGGGTATTCACCCGATTCGGTCAGCGGCTTCCCGTCTTTCTTCCACAGGTAATGAATCAGTCCCACCCCACCCTGTGCCTGAACACTCAGCGTGTACGGAGTGCCGAATTTCGCGGTACAGTCACGCGGCTGCTGGACAATTCTCAGAGGGGTCCAATCCGCCACCAGATAAGTTCCTTTGCAGCTTGCCGCGTCGTCTGGACCCGCCACATCAAGGACCACCGTGTAGGAGCCTCTTACGACATAAGAGTGCTTGGGATTATGCAGCGCACTCGTGGCGGAGTCACCGAAGTTCCAAGACCACGCGTTCAAGGCCGAGCGCTTGGACACAGAGGTATCGGTGAAGCGGACCTCTGAGCCGGGCGCACTTATGCCTTGATGATCGGCAGAGAAGGCGGCGCGCACGGTGCATTCATAGGCGCCCATGTCCACCCCGCCGAACTGCGGCCGGGTGACGCCCCGCAGATCGGTTGCCGGGGCAGCGACCGCAGCGCCCGCATCGATGCATGGGGACTCGCCGCGAATCTTGCAGGTCTGGCCGTTAAAGAGCGGGGCAGCGTCAATGTTGCCCACGCCCGGGAATCCGCCCTGGATGTCGCAATGGGAAGCCGTCAGCGTGATCAGACCGCTGCCGCCGCCCTGCAGCGGCCCAGCATTGCCCCAGATGATGCAGTTGCGCAGATCCGCCCGGACAGTTCCGCCTGATGCGTAAAACAGTCCTTTCGCCGCCGTGTTTCGCGCGAAAGTGCAGTTACTGAACGTCGGAGTTATTTGAAGAGTGTTGGGCAGGCCCGTGAAGTAAAGCGTGTTAGGCGTGTGCTGGGAGAATTCGCAGTTCTCCACATGCGACGCACAGGTGCCCGAGAATACGCCAACCTCTTCCAGTGCCGTCTTGTTCGACACAAACTGGCATCCGGTAATGGTCGGAGTGCAAACCCCTTCCCAAGAGACGTCCATGATTCCGTAAGAATTGTCCGTGAAGGTACACCGATCAATTCTGGCATTTGATTTCAATCCGTTCGCTGCGCCGTTTATAACCGCCGCACAGCCACCGGTATTACCTGTAAAAGTGCATCCCGTGACAACCGGACTGCATTCCCTG
>CAIJOU010000583.1 GCA_903822375.1 Candidatus Hydrogenedentota bacterium | reverse complement strand
TGGGGATGGGTCCGGCGAATGCGGGCATGCCGGCAGGGGTGGTCGAAGGAGGGCGCGCGGCAAACCCGGCCGCTGGTTGCCGGTCTGTCTTCAGCTTGTGCCCGCGTCGACCTTGCCCACAACGGTGATGCGGGGATGGTTGGGCTGGTCGATAATCAGGGTCCAATCGGCCTTGATTTGGTCCATGATGCCGTCGCTGTCGTTGTCGAGTCCGGCGCCGCTTACGGTGATCAGGATGGACTGGGTCGTACCCGGTTCAATGCTGGCGAAGGCGATGCTGCCGTCGGGCAGCAGGAATCCCTTTACGCCGAGGCTCACCCGCGCGGGCAGGCCGTTTTCGGCGATGTCGTCAAGCATGGATGAACAGGAGAAGTAGATTGTGGCCTCGCCGGTGAGGGCAAAGCCCTGCAGGAACGAGGAACTGTCCGCCTGTTTGAGGTCAAAGGTCACGGAGCAGCTTCGGTCGGCGTTCGTTGCCCCCTGAACCGTGCCGGTCCAAGTGCCCCGGTAGACGCCCGTGGCGTCAAAGGGCGGCGCAATGCCCAAGGCGGCGCAGCCGCTAATGGCCAGCGCGGTCAGGGCCGCGCCCGAGAGGGTCCGAAGCAGCTTCTTCATGAATGAATCCTTGTTCACAATGGTGAACTGCGGTCCTGTGCCACGGAAGGCGTTGTCTGCCGGGATACCTCCACCGGCAGAAACGGGCCACCGGTCAAGCCCGGATGATCCCGCAGTCACGGTGGATTTTCCCGCAGGAACGGGGCCGGTTCGGGGCGCGCCGATGATTTCATCTTCCGCGCCGAGTTTCAGTGCGTCCAATAGGTACCACCAACGTGCCTCGGGGCATGCCGATATGCTACCATACGCGGCCATGAGCGTTTCTGGCGGCGACAGCCTCATCACGGTACGTGATTTGCATAAAGTATACACCATGGGCTTGGATTCTTTGCATGCCCTGGATGGCGTGTCTTTGGACATAGAACGGGGCACCTATGCGGCGATCATGGGGCCGTCCGGGTCGGGCAAAACGACCTTTTTGGACATTCTGGGCTGTCTTTCGCGACCCACCATGGGCGAATACTGGCTGAACGGCCACAAAGTGAGCGAATTCAGCGAAAATCAATTGGCCCAAATCCGCAACCGTGAAATCGGCTTTGTCTTTCAGAATTTCAACCTTCTGGCGCGCAGCACGGCGCTGGACAATGTTGAACTGCCCCTGCTGTACACCGGTGTGCCCCGGCGTGACCGCACCCGGCGCGCCACGGAGTCGCTGGCTGCGGTGGACCTGTCCCAGCGCATGGGGCACCGGCCCTCGGAGCTTTCGGGTGGCCAGCGTCAGCGTGTGGCCATTGCCCGCGCGCTGGTGAACAAGCCAAGCATCATTTTCGCGGACGAGCCGACAGGCAATCTGGACACGCACAGCGGCGACGCCATACTCGCCATATTCAAAGAACTTCACCAGCAGGGGCACACCATCGTGATGGTGACCCATGAACCCGAGGTGGCCGCGCATGCCCAGCGTGTCATCAGCTTCCGGGACGGCAAGATAGTGAGCGACATAAGGCAGAAACAACGATGATCAAAAGCATAATACGCACCCTGTTCTGGTTGGTGCTTGTCGGCGGCGCCGTGGCCGGCGGCGTGGCCTACAGCATGCGCGAGATTCCCGTGAAGGTTACCGTAACCAAGGTGACGCGCGGCATGGTGACCGAGACGGTGGCCGCGATCACGTCGGGCACCGTGACGCCGCCGAAGACGGCCAAGGTGGCCGCGGGCGGCATCGGCACCGTGGCGGCGGTGCATGTCAAGGAGGGCGACATCGTCCCCGAGGGTGCGCCGCTGCTGGAACTGGCCCATGCGGAACTCGATGCGCAGGTGGAACTGGCCCTGGCCAACCAGAAGGTGGGCGAATCGCGCATCAGCCAGGCGCGCATCGCGGCGCAGACCGCGCGCGAGGTGGCGGAAATAAAAATGCGCAGCGCCGAATCCACCCTGGAACTGGCCCAGGCCGACTTCAACCGCGTCAAGGCACTGACCGAAAAACAGGCCATCTCGCAAAGCGACTATGACAAGGCGTCACTGGCGCTCAAATCGGCGCATGACGCAAAGGCGGCCGCCGAGGCGGGCCAGCGCGAGGCGCTCGTGCGCGACGAGGACGTGCACATCGCCGAGGCGAATATCGAGCAGCTCAAGGCGGCCCTGAACACCGCCGAGGCCATGCGCGACAAGTGCTTTGTGCGCGCGCCCTTCGCCGGGGTCGTGGCCAAGGTTATCTGCCAGTTGGGCGAGGCGGTGGTCATGGGCATGCCCGTGCTTTACATGGTGCAGTCAGAAGGCGCCCACATTGAGGCGCCTTTCGACGAGGCCAACCTGGAAGCGCTCAAGATCGGCCAGCCGGCCGAAATCGAAATCGACTCCATGCCCGGCAAGATATTCAAGGGCACGCTCACCTACATCAGTCCGGTGGTCACCGTGGCCGAGCAGCTCAGCCGCAGCCTGCTGTGCAAGGTCAGCATCGACGAGGGCGCGGACAAGTTCCGGCCCGGCATGTCGGCCGATGTGACCATCATCACCGACAAGAAAGAGGACGTGCCGTTCGTGCCCAGCGAGGCGCTTGTGCGCGACCGCTACGCCTACGTGGTGGACGGCGACCGCGCCGTGCAGCATGACGTGAAGACCGGCATCGGCAACTGGGACCAGCGCGAGATTCTCGGCGGTCTCCAGGTGGGCGACACCATCATCACGTCGATCTCGATCAAGGCGCTCAAGGACGGCGCCAAGGTGCAGGTGGTGGAGGCGCTGGACGACTGATGCGCGGTTTGGACCACTTCTTAACGGCCATTCACTCGATCGCCCAGAACAAGGTGCGGTCGCTGCTGACCACGCTCGGCGTGATCATCGGCGTCATGTCCGTGATTCTGCTCGTGGCGCTGGGCGAGTCGGTGCAGGCCTACGTGCAGAAAGAGTTCGCCGTGATGGGCAGCAACATCCTGATCATCACGCCGGGCAAGCAGGAAACGGTCGGCATCGTCCCCATCACGGCCGGCAGCAACCACAAGCTCACCTACGAAATCGCCAAGACCATCAAGCGCAAGGCGGCGGGCGTGACCGGTGTGGCCGCCAACATCATGGGCCTGACCCAGGTCCGCTACGGCAAGCGCTCGCGCAGCGTGCTCACCTTCGGCACCACCCCCGACTTCGACCGCGTGCGCCAGCTTTACACCCAGATTGGCCGGTTCATCACCGACCGCGACATTGAACGGAACAACCGCGTCTGCGTCATCGGCGTCACGCTCAAGCGCGAGCTGTTCGGCGACGAGAACGCGTTGTACAAGCGCGTGACCGTCAACGGGTCCAAGCACATGGTCGTGGGCATTCTGGAGGAGCGCGGCATGGCGCTCGGCATAGACCTGGGCGACATTTGCATCATCCCGCTGCCCAGTTCCCAGGAACTGTTCAACCGCAAGGAGCTCTTCGAAATCCTTTGCTCGGCGCGCACCCAGGAGGACATCAAGCGCGCCCAGAAGTCGGTCCGCACGATCATGATGAGCGCTTTTGACAACAACGAGGACTTCACCATCACCGACCAGAACGGCATGCTCGGCGCGTTTACGCGCATATTTGACATGCTGAAGCTTATGCTGGCGGGCATTGCGTCCATCTCGCTGCTCGTCGGCGGCATCGGCATCATGAACATCATGCTGGTGTCCGTGCGCGAGCGCACGCGCGAGGTCGGCATACGCATGGCCGTCGGCGCGCGCCGCTTCGACATCGCCTTCCAGTTCCTCATTGAGGCCGTGACGCTCAGCCTGCTCGGCGGCACCATCGGCATCGGCTTGGGCGCCACGGGCGCGTTCGGGCTGCACGCCTTCTACCCCAGCCTGCCCATCGGCATCTCCCTGTGGTCCGCGACCACCGCGTTCGTGTTCAGCCTTGCCGTGGGCATCTTCTTCGGCGTCTACCCCGCGGTCAAGGCCGCCGGCGTGGACCCGGTTGTCGCCCTGCGCTACGAGTAGAATCGGAACTCTGAGATTTGAGATTTGAGATCGGCGGGCAAGGGGACTGGCATCCTGTTCCCGCCAAAGACTTCGTCTATGCCAACACCATCCCAAATCGGGAAGAGGTGCCTGTACCCGTGAACCCACGTTTCGTCGGGCGGACTCGGGTACAGCCACCGATTTCCGGTCAGGGGTTTCTCCGGCGAACTGCATCCCCGCACGAAAATCGGTGGCTGTACCCCTGCGGCGCTTACGAATATTCCAATGCTGACAGCCGGGGGCGGCTGTCCTACACAAGAGAATCGGCCTACACAAGAGAACCGGGTGCGGACAATATGTCCGCACCCGGTTGGCGTTTCTTCTGTATTCTAAATTCTCAGGCGAACTTTGCCAGTTCCGCTTCGTAGATTGGCTTGAACCGGTCGTACTCTTCCTGCGTGATGGCCACGCGGTCGCCGGCATAGGGGTTGCTCTTTTGCGACCGGTCGAACAGCGGCGTCGGGAAGCCCTTCTCGGTGGCGTATTTCTTCATGAAATCGACCGGGTTGGGGCTGTACTTGCACATGTTGTTGATGGAATCCTGCGCGCGCAGCACCCCGGCCCAGTCGCCCTTGTCATAGGCGGCCAGCATGGCGCGGAAGATCTGCGGGTTAACCGTCGTGCCCTGGCCGATGCAGGCGCGCACGCCGATGACGAGGCCCGCATAGAACACCATCTCATGGCCGACGATGTACGCGAAATCCTTGCCGCGCGTGGCGCGGACCAACTCGTACATATAGTGGGCTTCGGGAGTGGAGACCTTGGTTCCGACCAGATTGTCGATGTCCGCCAACTGCCCCAGCAGTTCGGGCGTCATCATGTACTCGGCCTTCGTTCCGGGCGGCTGGTAGATGAACACCGGCCCCGGCACTTCGGCGCAAACGCGCTGGAAGTAACGCAGCAGCATATCGCTGATGCTTTCGCCGTTCTGCGGCAGCAGCCCCTCGGGCACGGTGTACACCACGCCGTCGGCGCCGCTGTCGAGCGCGTCCTTGCCCAGTTCGATGCCCTGTGCCAGATAGAGGTTCGGGTCGGGCAGACGGTCATAATTGCGGTCCCAGATGCCGCTGCACCCCACGATAACCGCCGACCGGCCGTTGATGTGGCTGCACGCGAGCCGCGCCATCTGCTTTGTGTCTTCCATGCTGTAGGTGTACATGAGGCCCATGCCCGAGCGCACAAAGAAGCAGCGGATGGCGTCGGACTGCAGCAGGAAATCCAGGAAATTGCGCTGGCCCTGCTCGTCGATGCTGCCGTCCTGCTGGAACACGGTGAACGTGGGGGCTATGGAACCGCTGACGTACTTCGGAACGTTCATGTTTGGCTTCCTTTTGGGGGTTGGAGTGGCCGTCGGGAGGACCGGCCCGATCGCCACTATACTGCCATAACCTTCCCGGCAACTTACAGCCGCGTGCCCAACCCATGCATGCGCGCAGGAAAACGGGCGGCTGTCAAGAGGACCTTATTGCATTCCCCATGCCCTTTATTTACACTGACCACGTGCTGGGTTGCCGTTTGGTTTGGCGTTCCATTTTGGCTGCTGTTTGGGCAATGGCCCCATGCTTGTCGGAAGTCTTCCCGTCCTCCCCTGGTCAACCCCGTGCCGGAGAGTGCTATTTGTGAATCGCAGAAACTGGTTGATTTGCCTGGGTCTCGCAGCGTGCTGTCTGGCGATATACGGCCAAACCCTTGCCCATGATTTTGTCAATTATGACGACGGCCTGTACGTCACCGACAATCTGGTCGTGCAGGATGGATTGAGCTGGGCCAACGTCGTCTGGGCGTTCACCACCGAACGCGCCATGTACATGCATCCGCTCACCTGGATGAGCCACATGCTGGACTGCAATCTCTACGGGCTACATCCGTGGGGACACCATCTTACCAACCTTGTCTTCCACACGCTTAATTCAATCCTGCTCTTTCTGGTGCTTGCACGCATGACCCGGCGCGCATGGCCCAGCGCGCTGGCGGTCGCCCTGTTTGCCGTTCATCCCCTGCATGTTGAGTCGGTGGCCTGGGTGGCCGAACGGAAGGACGTGCTGAGCATGTTTTTCTGGACGGGGGGGCTGGCCGCCTACGTCTGGCACCGGCAGCGTCCAAGTCTACCGCGCTATTTGGCCACGGCGGCAATGTTTCTGCTAGGTTTTTTGTGCAAGCCCATGGTGGTGACCTTTCCCTTTGTGCTGCTGCTGCTGG
>CAIJOU010000582.1 GCA_903822375.1 Candidatus Hydrogenedentota bacterium | reverse complement strand
CTTCCCCGGCCAGACCGGCGGGTCCGGCCAACCGTAACCAGGCCTGCTCCCAAACGTTGGGAAGGCCGGTGCGCGTGATGCGGAGCAGTTCGGAGATATATGCAGTGCAGAGTACGCGGTCACGGGCTGAAAAACCCTCCGCCCGGTAAGGAATGTCCAGATAGTCCCCATAGAACGCCTCCCCTCGCAGCATGCTTTCCGGAAAATACCGGGGATAGATGCCCCAGTATTCCATGGAATGGCGAAAATCCATCGTCGACCACGCCAGCGCAAGTAATGGCTCAAACGCGTCCATGGGCTTGAGTGCGGCCAGACGCGCGTCCAATGCGGCAAGACATACGTTATCCCCGACCGCGCCAGCGGCACAGGCGTCCTCAAGAGCTTGAAGCATTCCCCCCAGGACCCTGTGCTGCAAGTGAACCATCACCGGCGTTCTTTCCCGGGTGGTACTCTCCAAGAATCCAAGCAGGTCTTCCATGGCTTCGCGCCACGCCGGGGCGTTGCCCTGATGTCCGGCCACCCGCGCGCGAAGCACCAAACACGCGGTGACCGCGTCGGGCGTTTGCCATGTGCAATATCCGCGAATATTCTCTGACGGGGAAAAGACGCAGAGGGGCCGTCTTCCCGCTTCGCGCACCTGCATGGCAATGCTGTCCGTTTCCGCGGCAAAGGCCGCCAAGGTCTGCCATTTGTCAACGGTCAAGTCGTCCGGGAGATAGCGGCACAGCCGGAGGGCTTCCTCGCTGTCCGATTTCCAGTGCTTCTTGTCACCCAGTAGTTTGTCCGTCTCCATGTAGAGCGTTGCGGCATTGTCCGCCGCAGGTATGTCGCGACCCCGTTTGACATAGTCCTTCAGGGGCACGCGGACAAGCCCAACCTGGGGTGTGAGTGATTCATATCGGGCGCTAAAATGCGCCCCGGCAAGCCACAGACCGGTCAGCAGAACAAGACAGACACCCCAGCAGGGAGCCACGCGCCGCAATAACGGCTGCATTTCCGTCCACCAGTCTGCGAGTTGTCCGCGCGAACTCTTTTTCGACGTGCTGTGTGTGTTCATTTTCCACCGTGCCTCCATCGGTCAAACTGCAACGGCAGCGCCGCGAACGGCGCAACGGCCAGCGTGAGCACGCCAAGAACTTCCATCGTCCATGCCATAAATCGTGTCTGCGGTATGTACGTAGCGTTCCAGCGATAGGAGTTCCACGTGACAAGCTCCGCCAGATAGGGGGTTAGCGTCTGGGCCAGTATCATGTACGCCACAGCGCACAAGAGCACCGTCACGGGCGAAATCAGTCCCCGGCGTTGAGCACGGTAGAACATGCCCGCCACATGGACCGCAAGGCACAATCCGGTGAGGGCAATGACCACTTCGTCGCCGCCGTAATACATGAGGTCGCGCACTGGTGCATACGTGGTTCCCAGCTGCAGCAGGGGCCAAGCCAGGAGAATGGCAAGCACCTTGGGGGTGCTGAGCGCCGTCAAACTGGCGCAAACCCACAAGACAAGCAGCCAAATCAACAGCCAAGTGAACGCCAAACCGTCGAGGGACTGGTACGCATCGGCCAGCCACAGCGGCCAGAGCGAGGGCGTGAACAGCAGGGGCGTGGGCGGCAGCAACCAGAAGAAGGCCGTCATTACCACGGCAAACAGGACCGCCGCCCCGGTGCCGCGGCTCATGGCATGGAAGCGTGCGCGGGCAAGTTCCTCCGTGGATACGGGCTTGGCGGCGAGGAAACGGAAACGGCCATTGCGCACCCGGTGCGCCTCCATCAGCCTGCGGCATGCGGCCACGACAAAGCACGCCGCCACCGACAAAGCAACGATGCCGATGGTCAGGAAATATGCGGGCACAAACCCGCCCCACCTCGCGATCGGAACATCGGCGGCGAGCAACACGACAAACACCGCGAACAGAAGCGGATACAGCAATCCCGCATAGCCCCGCGTGCGCCTCTCGTACCAGACCTGCGCCTCGAACGGCGATGCAAAGCGCCTGAGTTGAATCGCGCCCCCGGACACCCCGCGTATCTGCACGGAAGTCTTCACGCCGCTGCGCAGCCGCCGCAGCAGGCTGACGCCGCTGCGCGCGCGGTCCGGACCGGCAAAGATCACGAGTATCCACAGCACCGCCCAAAGCCCGGCGACCGGCCAGAGAATGTCGGGACCGAGAAAATCCCGTGTCTCCTGGTTCCCCAGGATGTCATGCAGGGACCAGGCCATGCCGACAACCAAGACCTGGCCGAGCACGGCAGGCCAGTTTCGAAAGGCACCCAGCGACCATGACAGGGCAAGGCAGGCCACCAGCGCCTCCACACTGAACACGGTCATGCGCAGCACCTCGCCCCCATCGGGCAGGCCGAAGAATAGTGTGCGAAAACCAAAGAGCGACAAGAGCGTCGCCAGCAGAAGGACCAACCGCGGCACAGCCACATACAGCACCATCCGGCGCGTGGTGACAGGCAGCCGGTAAAGACGGCCCGGAAATGCGATGCCTGAAGCCGGGGTAACACAAAGAAGCGCGGGCAACAGCGCGGAACAGAGGCGCGGCACAACATCGGCACCCGCCACCGCATCGTGAAGAGAAATCGATTTCTGCACCAGGTTGATGTACAACCCCGCGGCTGCCGCCGCTTCAGTGAACAACGCGCCGCCGATGAAGGGGATGAACAGCCGCCACTGTTCCCAGAGCAGGGCCGCTGTGGGGCCGCTGAAAGGCCGCAGCCGGTTTGGCTTGTGAAGCATTTTTTTGCCCTCCCTTACTTGCCGTTTCCGCCGTCTTCCGCGGCCGCGGGCCGGTCGCGGAGAACGCGGGCCAGGAAGATTTCCTCCAAAGAAGGCACGCCATCCTCCACAACGCGGCCACCCAATCCCGACGCGACAGCCTGTGCTGTTCCGGCCCCGCCGTCGCAAAGCAGGGTCCACTCCCGGCCCGAACCTTTGGCGGAGATGATGCCGTGGCCTTCGAGCCGCCGCACAGGTGCCTGCTCGAAGTGCAGCATCACGCGGCGGTGGGCCGACTTAATCTCGTCCAGCGGTCCGCACAGCACCACCTTGCCGTGGTGAATCATGGCGACGATGTCGGACACGCGCTCAACCTCGTCAAGCAGGTGCGAGGAAAACAGCACCGTGCGGCCCTCGGCCACCACGTCGCGCAAGATTGCCTCCAGGATGTCCTGCCGCACAGCCGGGTCTAGACCGGAAGAGGGTTCGTCCAGCACGAGCAGTTCGGGACGGAACGCCAGCGCACAGAGCAGGGCCGCCTTGGCGCGCTCGCCCCGGCTCAGTGTGCGCACCTTGGCACGCCAGTCGAGCATGAACAGTTCGCGCAGTTCCTCGGCGTAGTTTTCATCCCAGTCGGGGTAGAACGCCTGGGTGTAGCGAATCAGTTCATCCATCCGCATCCAGTCGGGCAGGTCGCGGTCCTCCGAAAGACAGCCGATGCGGGAGAGCACCCCCACCGGGGCCGCCAGCGGATCGAGATCGAAGACGCGGACCGTGCCCGCGTCCGGACGCAGCAGCCCGAGCAGGTGGCGGATCAGCGTGGTCTTCCCTGCGCCGTTCTCGCCCACCAGCCCGAATACGCGGCCCCGGGGCACTTCCAGCGTTACGCCGTCCAGCGCCACTTTCTTCCCGTACCGGTGCACGAGTTCGCGCACCTCGACAACCGGAGCGTTCCCCTGGCTCGTTTCAGGATTCTGCATGACTGTTCTCCCTTTCGTTGCGAAGCGCGGCGTCCCGCTCGCGCAGCACTTCCATGGCCTCCTCCAGCGTGAAGCCCAAATGGTCAGCCTCCACCAGCAAGGCGTCCGCCCGAACCGAGAGCAGGCGCAGCCGTTCGCGTTCAGCCAGGGGGGAACCACCCTCCGCCACGTAGGTGCCCGCACCCTGACGGGTGTACACCACCCCTGCCGATTCCAGTTCGCGATAGGCGCGGGCGACCGTGTTCGGGTTGACCAGGATTTGCGCGGCCAGCGTGCGTACGGGCAGCAGTTCCTCGTGTGGCCGCAACCGGCCCGCAGCCACCAGATGTTTTACCTGGCCGACAATCTGCGCGTAAATCGGCGTGCCGTCCTTCGGTGAGATGTGCAGTTGCATAACGTGGCCTCCATGCCTTCGGCCTAATATTGTACTGATACTCTAATACAATTTTTGAGAAAAGTCAAGGGGTGGGGAGGTCGATGTTTGTGTAAAAATGGGCAGTATGGACCAAGCGGAACGCAGAACCGGGCCTCGAATTGTGTTTGCGTTTCTTGACCGGGTGAAACTATAATAATGACTGACTAGTCAGTTTACCATCAGAAAGCGGGGCACATATGGCTAATCAGGACATGCGACACATTAAATCGGGAGGACGCAGGCTCGGCTTCTATGCCGAGTTGGGCCGGTATTTTACGCCCGATGGAAGACTGAACGAGGCGGAATTCCGCCAATTCCTGCGCGAATCCCTTGCCGGGCGCGAGGACGCGGGCCGCTGGCTGTCGGAGTATCTGGAAGAGGTGTTCACGTACTTGGAAGAACGCGGTCTCGATGCGGGGTCACGTCCGCTGTTTCAGGCCGCCGCAGACGAGTCCGAAGCGATGGGCATGGGAGCAGTGGCCCTGCCGTTGTCGAGGCTTCGGCGACTGATGGACCTGCCGCAGGAAGTGGCGGAGGAAGCGGCGGGCCGCAAGCGGGACCCCGACGACAAGCGCCGCAAAATCTTCGAGGCAGCGCTGAAGGTTTTCACTGAGTGCGGTTTCCATGAATCAACGATGGATGAGATCGCGGCCGCCTCGGGCGTGGCGAAGGGAACGGTGTACCGCTATTTCGAGAGCAAAGAAGACCTTTTGGACCATCTGCTCAAGGCCACAAGCCGCCGCATTGCCGAGCGTTTTGCAAGCGCCTTTGTCAGCGGGGGCGACGTGGTGGAACAGATTCGCGTCTTTGTGGAGCAGTGGGTATATTTCATTGAGGAGAACCACACGCTCTACCGGCTTATCCAGGCGGAGGGACTCAACGGAAAGGCCAGCCGCCAGACAATGTTCTACGAGTATCTGATCTCCGACTTTCCCATGATCAAGGAGCGCGTTGCCGCCATGGACAGTGGCGGCGCGTTGAAGACCACAAGTTTCCACACCGTCGCCTACGGCGCCCTGGGCTTTATCGACGGGGTTGTGCGCAAGTGGTTCCGTTCGGACATGGACTACCCGCTGCGCGATGAATTGCCGGTGATTCTTGAAGTGCTGTTTAACGGATTCGTGCGCGAAGGGGCACGGCGGCAAACCTATTTTGTGCCGCCCGAGACTCCGACCGGCGCCGACAACTCCTAAGGTTCCCCCCCACCTTGAAGAAACCGAAGTTGCTTTTGACGGCCGTATTTGGACCCTATGGTGTCAAGGACGAATGGGCCGAAGACTTGGGCTGCCAGATGGAATTGCTCAACAACCAAATCACCCGCGCCCAGGGCATCCACTCGCCGCGCCAGTCCTACTGGAGTTTCGGCCTTTACATGATGGCCGAGAACCTGAAGGTGCCCACGACGGTGCTCGATTTCCCCAAGTGGGAGGACTTCACCGCCGAACTGAAGAACGGCTACACCCATGTGGGCATAAGCTTCATCACGCCCAACGTGCTCAAAGCGCGCCGCATGGCCGACCACATCCGCTTCGAGTACCCGGAGATGAAGATCATTCTCGGCGGCTACGGCACCATCCTGCCCGACCTGCAGTCGCATGTGCCCCACGACGAGGTGTGCCACGGCGAGGGCGTGCGCTGGCTGCGCCGTTATTTCGGCGAGGACGAGAACGCGTCCCTGCGCCACCCCGCGCTGATCGGTCCGGCCTTTGAGACCCTTTACGGTTACGCGACCAAGCCCCGCGGCGCCATCCTCATGCCCGGACTGGGCTGCGAAAACGGCTGCGACTTCTGCATCACCTCGCACAAGTTCGAGAAGTGCTACGTTCCGCTGCTGCACACGGGACAGGAGGTGTACGCCGCGTGCCGCCGCGCCGAGACGGAGAAGAAGGCCACCGGCTTCAGCGTAATGGACGAGAATTTTCTGAAGCGCCCGCAGCGCGCCCGCGAATTGCTGGCCGAGATGGAGGCCCACGGCAAGCCCTACGTGTTCGACCTGTTTTCCTCGGCAGAGACGATCAAGCAGCTCGGCGTGGACTTCCTCGTGCGGCTGGGCGTGCGCATGGTGTGGATTGGCGTCGAATCCAAATCGAACAAGCACGCCAAGACGGCGGGCATCGACCTCAAGGCGCTCGTCAACGAGCTGCAGGACAAGGGAATCATCGTGCAGGCGTCGATGATACTGTTCCAGCATCACCACGACGAGAAGACCATCCAGGAGGACATCGACTGGGTCATCAGCCTCGAATCCAGCCTGACCCAGTTCATGAATTACACGGCGCTTCCCGGCACGGCGCTGTACGAGCAGGTCAAGTCGGAGAACCGCCTGCGCAACGTGCCCTGGCGCCACCAGCACGGACAGGGTGAACTGGTCTTCGACCACCCGAACTTTCCGAACCCGAAGGACCATGCCCGCATCCTGCTAGGCGCGTTCAAGCGCAAGTACCAGAAGGGTGGCCCCGGCGTGCTGAACATGGCACTCACGCTGATCCGCGGACTCAAGCGCGCCCGTGCCGAGTATCAGCAGCGCCGGCGCGAGGGGCTCGCGTGGAATGCCGAAACGCTGCGCTATGAACCTTCCGGCCAGACCGGCCCCGACCGGTTCATGAAGGCGCGCATCCTGATGATGTCGCGCATGGCGGCCAACGCGCGGCCCGCGCTGTGGGCAGCCTTCGTCTATGCGCCGAACAACGCCGCAAGGCGCAAGGCGCTGGAAGCCATTCGCCTGTACCGCGAGGTGCTGGGCAAGCCGAAGACCTCCGACCGCATCGCTGCCGTCGCGCTGGTTGCCACGGGGGCCGTCGAGTATGCGCGGCTGCTGTTCAGCAAACTGCGCGGACGCGAGAGCATCGTGCGCCAGCCCCCCTGCCGCCGCATGGAATACCGCCACCATGACATCATCGCCACCGATCCCGGCCTCGTCGAGAGCATGGTGTCGCAGATTACCGCCATCGCGCATGAAGCCGAAGCGGCACTGGCCGAGCCCAAGCCGGAAACGGGACGCCAATAACGACCGTGGCGCACCGGGTTTTCCGGTTCAGGCGGTGGTATAATGCGCGCATTCTTCCTGCCCACAACCCGGAAAGTGCGCCCATGGAAAAGTGGAAAGACAGCAGCATCCTGTACGACGGGCGCGTGGTGAAACTGCGCGTCGGCAAGGTCACCCTCGACGATGACAGCCTAGCCCATCGTGAGGTGATTGAGCATCCGGGTGGGGTGTGCATACTGCCCTTCACCGGCACCCACGTCATCCTCGTGCGCCAGTTCCGCATTGCACTGGACCAGTACGTGCTTGAGGCGCCGGCAGGAAAGCTCGAAGGCGACGAGGATCCGCTCGCGCGCGGCATCGCGGAATTGGAGGAGGAGACCGGTTACATAGCGGGCAGCATCGTTACCGCCGGATCGATCTTCGCCTCTGTCGGCTTCTGCTCCGAAGTCATACACCTTTACATGGCCTTCGACCTCACCAAGACCGCGCAGCGCCTCGAACGCGAGGAGCGAATCGAACTCGTCGAATTGTCGCTGGACGAAGTGCGCGCCGCACTTGGCGACTACAGCATCCGCGATGCGAAAACGATCGTGCTGCTGCATCGACTACTCGCGCATTTGGAAAGCGAAGCGGACGCATAATCAGGGGAGCACCCCTGGTGGTCCGCCGCTTTGCTCAGCAGAACTGTTCCAGATGCCATGCCGCGCGTGCGAAGCCTTCTTCCCGTCCCTGCGCACTGTCCTCGTGCTCAATGCTGAGAACGCCGTCGTAACCGTTCATGCGCAGGTGACTGACGAACTCGCCCCAGTTGATCACACCGAATCCGGGCAATACATAGCGCCACCAACCTTCACCGTATATCCCCGTCCGTGCGCGCTTCGCGCGGTCAATCAAAACGTCCTTGGCGTGGGCGTGGAAGATGCGTCCGCGGAACTGGGTCAGCGGAAGCAGATGGTCACATTCCTGGTGGACGAGGTGTGACGGGTCATAGTTGAGGCCGAAATTCCCATCCGGAATGGCCTCAAACATGGCCTCGAAAGTGACGAGCCCCTGCAGGCAGGTTGCGTACCAGTTCTCCAGGGCGATGTTCACGCCCCGTTTGCGGGCGTGGGCCAAAATCGGCCTGAACGCCCCAGGCAAGACCTGCTGTATGGTCTCCAGTTTGGTCATGCCCGGTGCGGCAAAGCCCGCCAGCATGCACACCGTTTCCACGCCGAGCAGCGCCGCGCTGTCGATGACCTTCTTGGCCGTCTCCTGCGCCGCCTTGGCCTTTTTGGGGACGGTCAGATCGCAGGTGTAATAAGCCAGCGCGCTGATGCGCAACAGCCGCTCCTCGCAAGCCCTGCTCAACTCTTTTGCCCCTGTCTTGCCAAACTTCGTCGGGTCAAGATGACGGCTGCCGGGAAAGCACGCAATCTCCAGCGCGGAAACCGAGGTCGCCTCGGCGAAATCAAGCAGGAAATCCAACGGTTCGTTTTCAAACGGGGTGGTCAACATGCCTACTTCCATGGGAAGCCTCCTTTGTTGTCAATGATGGCAGCCCCTTTGCGGGCGTTCACATGTGCAGCAACACTTTCATCACGCCCGGGTCCTCGGCACGCGCCATGGCCTGAACGCCGTCGGCAAGGTCATATGATTCAGAAATCATGGGGCGGACCTCCACGGTTCCCATCGCCAGCGCCTCAAGCGCCGGACGAAACGGGCCGCAGCGCGAACCCACGATGCGTATCTCGTTCACCACGGGCTGCGCAAAATGCACCGGTGTTGTGCCTGCCACCGTGGTCTTGAGCACAATGGTCCCCTCGGGCCGCACCAATTCGAGCGCGCGGGTAAGTCCTTCTGCCCGGCCGGTCGCCTCCACCACCACGTCCGCACCCGGTTCCAGTGGGTCCGTATCGAGCGCCGTCGCAATGCCCAGCCTTGAGAGCAGTTCCAGTTTCCACGAGTGCCGCCCCACGCAAACGGTATTCTTGCTGGCCAGAGTCAGCGTCTGCGCCACCAACTGTCCCAGTTTGCCGTCGCCCAGCACTATCACCCGGTCTTCGGGCTCCACGAGAATCTGCTCGGTAATCCGAAAGGCCGCCGCCAGCGGTTCGGTGAACACGGCCACATCGTCGCGTATGCTCCCCGGCACGAGGTGCAGGTTTTCCTCGGGCAGCGCCACATATTCGGCGAAGGCGCCATTCCGTCCCGCTATGCCCAGCACCGTCCGGTTCGAACAGTGGTGCGGCATTTCCATCCGGCACCAGTCGCAGACGTGGCACACGCAATTGATTTCGCCCACGACGCGCTTGCCCATCAGGAATTCATTGGACGCATGCTCGACGATGCCGACAAACTCATGTCCGGGCACGCCCAGGAACCCCATGTACCCGTGCTTAATCTCGATATCCGTGTTGCAAATTCCCGCCGCAAGCACCTTTACCAAGGCCTCGCCGGGACCGAGCACCGGCATGGGCACATCATCAATCCGCAGTTTTTCGTCGAACACGAGCGCTTTCATGGGAACACCTCGCCTTGTGGGGCGGTTTTTGACGCGATTACACACCTATATCAACACCACGGACGGGCTTGTGTCAACCCGAAAGTCCGAAGAGAACCTTTTCACGCCTCCGGAAGGGCCCGCCCGCACTGCGGAAGCACTGTTCGCGGAATAGAGAAAAACATCCGCATTTGTCCGTCCACTTGCCAATATGCTATTCTCCCGTCGCATTTCCTGACGCCAATCCAACGCAACACGCAAAACCGAACCCCCGTATTTCGGGGGTGCGACCCTTGGAAAGACTGCCATGTCCGAATCCTCCGCACTTCCCATACCTGCCTCGCTGGACGAGACGCTTAAACTGATGCGGGCCCGTCTGAGCCACGTCATTCCCGATTTTGAGATTCAGGCCAAGGCCGAGATTGCCCACAAAATCAATCTGCTCAAGCGCGAGATGAACGCCGTGATTCTGGGCCATAATTACATGGAGCCGGCGCTCTACCACTCCGTGCCGGACTACACGGGCGATTCGCTCCAGTTGTCCGTAGTTGCCTCCAAGACCAAGGCGGACATCATCGTTTTCTGCGGGGTCTGGTTCATGGGCGAATCCGCCAAGATACTCAATCCCGGAAAGATGGTGCTGGTCCCCTCTGAAAAAGCCGGGTGCTCCCTGGCCGAAGGTGTCACCGCCGAGGATGTCATTGCACTCCGCAAGCGTTTTCCCGGCGCCGTCGTGGTGTCCTACGTGAACACCTACGCCACAGTCAAGGCCGAGTCTGACTACTGCTGCACTTCGGGCAACGCGGACAAGGTGCTTAAGCACCTGATGGACGCGGGGCACAAGCGCATTGTCTTTCTGCCGGACGAATACCTTGCGCGTAACACCGCCAGCGAGGTGGGCGTGCGCTATTTCGCCGCGTCGGACACGGACGAGAACTATGCGCTGCTTCCTGCGGACGAACCGGTGGTCATCGGCTGGAAGGCTCGCTGCGAGGTCCACGAACTGTTCACCGTCGAGGATGTCGAGAACATCCGTAAGCAGTACCCGGACGCAGTCATTCTGGCCCATCCTGAATGCAGTCCCGAGGTGATGGCAAAGGTGGACGTTGCCGGCAGCACCAAGCTCATGGTCGATTATGTGCGCGATGTGGACGCGCCGCGTTACGCCCTGTTCACCGAGTGCTCCATGGGCGACAATCTTGCCGCCGAATTCCCCCACCGCGAGATGGTCCGCGCATGCAGTCTGCGCTGCAAACACATGAACACCGTCACCCTTGAGGACACGCTGGAAGCCCTGCAGAATCTGCAGTACCAGGTGAAACTCAGCGACGATATCATCACCCGGGCGCGCACGCCCATTGACCGGATGATCTCCATCCGCTGAAGGAAATCGCCATGAAATACTTCAAGACCTCCCAATACGTGCCGGGCAAGGGCGCCGCATGGACTTATTATGAGTGCGACGAGGCCGGTGTGATCCTGCGCCAACTCACGAACATCCCCGAAACGGGCGAGACCACCCGCGTGCCCGATCCCATCGTGAAGAAACTGTACCGCCCGGAAGTACTGAGCGACGCCACGGCGGATGAGTTCCTGGGACTCTGGGACGCGCAGTAATGGGCCGCGTCATCGAATCCCCCTATCTTCCCGGTGCGGGTCCGTGGCTGCGCGGCAATCTGCACACCCACACTACCGAAAGCGACGGGAACCTGTCCCCGCAGGCCGCGGTGGATGCCTATGCGGCGCTGGGTCACGACTTCATCATGATCAGCGACCATGACCGTGTCACCCCGATCGGCCAGCTTGATGCCAGAGGCATGACGCTCCTGCAGGGCAACGAAATCACCGCCAACGGCCCCCACATGCTGCATGTCAATGCCGCCGCCAAGGTGGAACCGCTTCGCGACCGTCAGGCGGTCATCGACACGGTAACGGCCTTGGGCGGCATGGTCATCATGAACCATCCCAACTGGGAGTCCCACTTCAACCATTGCGACCAGCGCACGCTGGACATGCTCAGGGGATACACGGGCATTGAGATATACAACGGCGTCACGCTGCGCGCCGAGGGCTCTCCCCTGGCGACGGACCGGTGGGACATGCTGCTCAGCCAGGACAGGCGTGTCTGGGGGTTCGCCGACGACGACAACCACGACGACATCGACCGGGGTGTCTGCTGGAACGTGGTTCAATGCGCCTCACGCGAGGCGGAAGCCATTCTCGAAGCGCTTCGCGTCGGCCGCTTTTACGCCAGCACTGGCGTCGTCATTGATGAGATTCGGGTCGAAGGGTCGCGCATTCGCGTCTTTTCGTCCAACGCGCAGGCATTCCATGTGCAATGCGACCACGGTTGCACCGCGGCGCGGGTGAACGGTTCGGAGCTTGATTTTGAGGTTCCGGACACCTCTTCGTGGCGCTATGTGCGCGTGGAGTGCTTTGGCCCCGGCGCGAGCCAGGCGTGGACGCAGCCTTTTTTCCTTCATTCCTGAGCATCACAGGCTGAGATAATGCGGGTTATTTTGCGGGCGCAGCCTCTTTAACAATTTCAGAGAGGGCAGCGCGCAATTCATCCTCAAACTGGGCGCTGACTCCCCGGAAGACCTTGCGTATGATTCCGTCGGGAGCAATAAGGATGATGCTCGGAATCGACCGGGCCCCGTAATCACGGCTGACCTTGCCCTCCCTTTCGAGCGCAACCTTGGGGTTAAGCTTTACGGACTGGAGGTATTTCCTGATTGCTTCGGGCTCTTCCTGCTGGTTGACTGCATAGAGCACGACGCCCTTGTCGGCAAATTCCTCCGTCACTTTCTCAATTATCGGCATCGCCATACGGCATGGCCCGCACCACGTCGCCCAGAAATCGAGAACGACCGTCTTGCCTTTCAGGGTCGAGAGTTTCACGGTACCCCCGTCCAGCAGAGCCAGTTCGAAATCCGGCGCCGGTTTCCCCTCAAGGGACATTTCCTGCGGTGCTTCCTTGGCCTTCTCCACCCCGTCCGGCGGGGAGAAGACAAACTGGTTGTCCTTGGTATCCACGTTGGGCTTCCAGTCGGTCACGTCCACCTGCACGTTTGCGGCGGTGATGCCGCTGTCTTGCGCGTGGTTCTGCACACTCTTCTTCAGGTCCACCTCCACCCGGCGCAACACGGGGGGATCACCCCGCGTCAGCCATGCGGTAACGTCAGAACCGGGATAGGCCAGAGAATACCCTTCACAGTCCGTTCCGCCTATGTTTTGTTCACCTTTTCGTTCGATGCTTACCGCGGTGTCCAGCAGGTCTGTCTGGTCATGCAGGAAACTGGCCAACCATGAGCCTGGCGCGCCAAACGGACCCGCGGTGACTGCAACCATTAACTGGGGCCGGGGTATCGGCTCGTCGGTACTCTGATAGGTCTTGTCTCCAACTATGTACAGACAATGGGTGGTCCCATTGCTTACCAAACGAGTTTCCTGTCTCTCCTCCGTGAAATGACAGGACAAACCGTCCTTCTTTCTAAGAGCCACCTCTCCCTTTAGGCTGGATTCACGGGCCTTCCCGTTTGTGACAATCTGGCTCTTGAACGATTCGGTAAAGCCAAGCGAGTCAAGCTCCGCTGCATTCTTCATGGCCGCCCGGAGCCGGGCCGACGGGTCCTGCAGGGGGACCTGTGCACGGGCCGTGCAGGACAAGACCACGGCCAGGGCCGCAACAATTACGGCCAAAGTGCGCTTTATTGACATTGTTTTCTATCTCCAATTCGGCCCCGGTATCTTGGCGGCAGAGGCCAATAGTAACCTTTTTCGCGCTCAGGATACACGTTTTTTCCGGTTGGCATGGCATGTGGGCAAAGGTTTCCCGCCCCACTGCCGGATGGAGAAAAAGCTACCATCATTTGCGAATTGAATGTTCGACATGTCCGTGCTAGAATTACGCCAATGGGAGAAATGTGACTGTTTGGCGCTGAACAGGGCGGTATGCATGCCAGCAGACGCGAGAATGGTGAAATGGTGATGATGCGGTCCACGGCCGGAATTGGCAAGGAAAAGAACAGCAAACGACTCGGCGAGTTGCTGGTGGACGAGCGCATCATAACGCCAGACCAACTTGATCAGGCAGTCCGCGAGCAGGAGGAAACGGGGGGGTATATCGGCCAAATCCTGGTGCAGAAAGGATTTGCCACTGATCAGGCAATCAGTGAATACTTGGTCAGACAACTTAAAATACCCCGCCTGAGCCTGCTCGACTATGACATCAATGACAAGGTGCTCCTGCAGATTCCCGAGGATGTCTGCCTGCGTCTGCGCCTTCTTCCCATCGACAAGCTCGGCCGCATTCTGACCGTTGCCATGGTGGACCCGCTCGACAAGGATGCGCTTGACGAGGTTCAGTTAATCTGCCCGGACCTGCGCATCAAACCAATCCTGTGCGACTGGGATCATTTTGAGGCGGTTAGCAAGCGCCTGTTCGGCAAGGCCCCCAACAAACCTGAATTCTATTCGGCACTGCGCATGGAAGCCCCGTTGCGGGAGCCGGACAAGACTTCAGGACATCATCCCGCAACAATCCAAACAGATGCGGTCGAGCGCTTTGCGCAGCCTGGGATATCCATTGAGGTGGCCCGGGAACTGGCCGAAGCCCTGCGCGAGGGACTGCGCGACGCCCTGCGTGACGTGGTTGAAACACTTGCCCCCGCGACTCCCTCCGGCCCCTCTGCGGAGACAGTCGCCCTGGGCGACCTTGCCACACGGATTGAATCCTCCGTCCAAGACTCCATGCGGATGGTCACCGAAGAATTCCGTCGCGTAAGCGAGGACCTTCGAACCAACCTTGAATCCGCACCCTCCGGCACCTCCGCGGAGGACATGCAAAATCTCGCCCGCGGCATTCAGGAGGGCGTGGGCGCGGTCATGGCACAGGCGGTTTCTTCGCTGGGCCAGGAAGTGCGCACGCTGGCGGACAAACAGGCTGAAAACGCGGTCTCTGCCGGACCGACGGCGGCGGATTTGGAACAGCTTGCCCGCGGCATTCAGGAGGGCGTGGGCGCGGTCATGGCACAGTCCATGGTTTCCCTGGGCGCTGAAATGCGGGCTATTGCCAGCAGACGCGCAGAGGATGACGATGGGGCCAAAGGCCCGACTCCGGCTGAGATGGCGGAAGCGATGCGCCAGACGCTGGGACCGGCGCTTGAATCCTCCATATCCAATCTGGGCAAGGAACTGCGGGACGCCCTGGCCGCGCAGCAGAAATCCCTGCCCGAGCCATTGGCGCTTCCGGATTGGAGCCAGATCGCCGGAAGCATCCAGGAAAGCATCGGCGGCGTGGTCGAGGACGCCATGGCTGAAGTGGCCATCCAGATAAAGTCCGTCTTTGTCCAGAAGGAAGCCCGGGAGAGTGAGGACCAGCGACGGGACATCACCCTGCTTGCCGAACGCCTGCGTGAGACCATGGCCGAGGCGATCTCGGGCATGCGCGAGGCGCAGCAGACCACGATAGTGGAAACGGTGTCCGGACTGCAGCAGAGCCAGAAACTGCAACAGGGCGAACTGGCGCACATTGCCGAAACGGCGCTGCAATCCATTGCCGCAGAGAGCAGGGCGGCACGCGAGGCCCATCAGGAGGAAATGGCCCGTCTGGCGGAAATGACGCTCCAGTCCATCGTCAATGCCCGGGAAAGCCAGGAGACGCAGCAATCGCAACTGGCGCAAATCGCCGAAGCCTCCATGCAATCCGTTCGGCAGACCACGGAACTTATTGAAAAGCATATAGTCACCGAAAGCAGCCGAAGAGACCTGCTTCGCGGACGGCGTGCCAGGCATGCATCCGTGGCCCCCTTCGGAGGCATAAACCCGGAGGCGTCGACCACGCCGGAGGCGCTTGAGGCGGACAGTCGGCTTCTGGACGCGCTCGACTCGGAAACCCCGCTCGAGTCCCTCACCTTTGCCAACTTCTTTCCCGGCACCATTAACGAGTTCACCCACAAGGTTGGTCAGGCGGTTGCGGCGGCCCCCGGCGGCGAATACAATCCCTTTTTCCTTTACGGCCACGTGGGTACGGGCAAGACCCATCTTGTGAGCGCCATTGGAAACGCAATTCTCTCCGCTGAAAGCAGGAACAACGCTCCCCGGCCAAGGGTTGGGTACGTCTCCGCAAGCCACTTCTCCCGCCGGTTGGCGGATGCGATGGCGGAAAACGCCCAGGACGCCTTCCGCGAGAATTACTGCCACTGGGACGCGCTTATTCTTGACGACATACAGTTTCTTGGCGGACGGGTCGAGGCGCAGGAAGAATTCTTTCACATATTCAACGCGCTGCACCAGCAGGGGCGTCAGATTATCATAGTGGCGGACAAGGCACCGGACCGTCTGGGACTTCTCGAACAGCGCCTTGTGTCGCGGTTCGCAAGCGGAATTGTGGCGGAACTCAAGGCCCCCGAATGGGACACGCGCATGCAGATTCTGCGTCATCGCGTTGAACAGAGCGGTGTGGCCGTGCCCGAAGAGATTTTGTCCCTGATTTCCATGCGCGTTCCCGGCGACGTGCGCAAAATGACGGGCGCGCTGCGAAAAGTGGCCGCCTTCGCGAAACTCATAGGCAAGAGCATCACGGTCGAGATGGCGCAGGAAATACTGGGCCACCTTGGAGCGGATGAATCGGCCTGAGACCCTGCCCTAGTCCCGCGCGGCCGGGGAGTCAAACGATGAAACTGCAAAAGAAAAGGCTTGAGGACATGCTGCTCGCGGAGCAGCTTGTCAAGCCGGAGCAAATCCGGGAGTGCATGCAACTGCACCGCCTCACGGGGCAAAGCCTCCAGCAACTGCTGGTTGAGAAGGGATACCTGCAGGAGGAAGATCTTGTCATAACGCTCAGCGAGCACCTGGGCGTACCGCACATTCGCGTGGCCAACTACAACATCCCCAAAGAAATCCTGGCCCATGTGCCGGAGGCGCTGGCCCGGCAGTATCAGATGCTCCCCGTCTCGTTGACCGGTGAAGTGCTCACCCTTGCCATGGCGGACCCGCTCAACATCATGGCCGTGGACGACCTGCGCCGCATCACCAACCACGAGGTGGAACCGGTCGTCGCCATGATGACCGAGCTGCGGGACGCGATCAACCGGCATTATGGCGGCGGCAAGGCCGACTCTCTTTTCCGGACCATCGCCGAACGGGACGCGGACAAGGATGAGGACCTAGGAGACCTCCGCCCTGAGGAAGAAATGGAGGACGTGTCGCTGCTTGAAACGGACGCCGACGCGGAGCCCATCAAGCAACTGACCCGCCTGCTGCTCTTCAACGGGCTGGAAATTGGGGCGAGCGATGTTCATATCGAGCCTTTTGAAAAGATCGTCCGTGTGCGCTACCGCGTGGACGGTTCGCTTGAAGAGGGCAAGGGGCCCCCGAAGAATCTCCAGGCGAACATCATCGCCCGGCTGAAAATCATGTCCGGCTGCCGCATCGACGAGCACCGCCTTCCGCAGGACGGCCGTTGCCGTCTCAAGTACAAGGGCCGCGAAATCGATTTCCGTGTCGCCTTTCTCCCCTGCCGGCACGGCGAGAAAGTCGTGCTTCGCGTGCTCGACCAGGGCAACCTCACGCTTGACCTGGAGAAGCTGGATTTCGAACCGCAGCCGATGCGGGCCTTTGACGAGGCGCTGAAGCTTCCGCACGGGATGATTCTGCTCACCGGGCCCACGGGTTCGGGCAAAACGACCACCCTTTACAGCGCGCTGCACAGGCTGAACCGGCTGGAAACGAATGTCGTGACGGTCGAGGACCCGATTGAGTACGAGCTCTTCGGGGTCAACCAGGTTCAGGTGAAGTCGCAGATAGGCTTCACCTTCGCCGAGGCCCTGCGCCAGATTCTGCGTCAGGACCCGGACGTGGTGATGGTCGGCGAGATCCGCGACGGCGAGACCGCCGATGTGGCCGTAAAGGCCGCGCTCACCGGGCACCTGGTCCTAAGCACCCTGCACACCAATGACGCCGCGGGCGTGTACCCCCGTCTCATCGACATGGGGGTGGAGCCCTTTCTCGTGATGACCTCCGTGGCGCTTGCCGCGGCGCAGCGGCTGCTCAAGCGGGTGTGCAGCGACTGCAAGACGCCCATTGAAGTGCCGCAGGATGCGCTGGAGCGTTTTCAGTACACGCCCTTTGACTACATTCAGCACCCCCAGTTCGTGCTGGGCCACGGATGCTCAAAGTGCAAGGACACAGGCTACAAAGGCCGCACTGCCGTGATAGAGGTGATGCTGAACTGGCCGGATCTGCAGCCGCTGGTGCTCAAGCGCGCCTCCGGCAGCGAGCTCAAAGACATGGCCATCAAGCTCGGAATGAAATCGCTGCGGCAGAACGCCCTGGCAAAAGCGGCCCGCGGCATGACTTCGCTGCAGCAGGTTCTGGATCACACTATCGCCGACTGAACCCCAGTCCGCATACGGACGCGGTCAAACCCGGGAGTGCTGCATGGATACGCCAAGCATCAAAGAGTTGCTGTCAAGGATGATTATGGAGGGTGCAAGCGACCTGCATATCGTCGTTGGAAACCCGCCGGTTCTCCGCATACACGGTTCCCTGGAACCCATGGAAGGTTATGCGCGCCTCACGCCCGATCAGACCCAGGAACTCATCTACAGCGTCATGAACGAGGACCAGGTGTCCGAGTTCGAGGCGAACAAGGAATGCGACATGTCCTTCGGCATTGAGGGGCTGAGCCGCTTCCGCCTGAACGTCTACCGTGACCGGGGCTCCGTTGTGGCCGCTTTCCGCTCCATCCCCTATGAGATCCTAAGTTTTGAGCGGCTCGGACTGCCACGGGTCGCCGCGGATTTCGCCTACCGCCCCCTGGGCCTTGTGCTCGTGTGCGGCCCGACCGGGTCGGGAAAGTCCACCACGCTCGCCTCCATCATTGACAAGATCAACCG
>CAIJOU010000581.1 GCA_903822375.1 Candidatus Hydrogenedentota bacterium | reverse complement strand
GACTTATGTCGAGCGGCCTTTCGAGGGCACCAAGACGGCGGCATATCGGGCGATGTTTGAGAACCCGGAGATCAATGTCGCCGTGTACCTGGGCGCGGCGTCGGGTGGGCTGTGCGCGATTGATTTCGACCGGGATGAAGACCTGGCCGCGTACATGGCGGTGAATCCCAAGATGGAATTTACCACGCAATCACGCGGCAGCCGGGGCGGGATGGTGTGGGTCCGCATCAGAGGACAGAAGACGGAGGACGGAGAACGGAAGACGGAAAAATGCGAACATCCAACAACCAACGCTCAACTTCCAACGTCCAACGGGGAGGGAGAAGCACCGTACCCGGAGAGCTGCACGACGCCGCATTTTGAGTGGCGGGCGGACAAGCGGCTTTCGACGATTTATGGGCGGCATCCCAAGGGGATGGATTATCAACTCGTGGCGGACCAGCCGCCGCTGGTCATCGAGTTCAAGGACCTCGTCTGGCCCGACGGTTGGGAATTGCCGTGGGTCGGCAAGGCGGCGGAGGCCGCCGCCGACGCGCTGGCCAAGGAATATGGGCAGCCGTTCTATACGACGGACAAGGGGGCAGTGACCGGAATCAACGAGCCTTACTGGGCGGGGCTCCATGCGGCGGAAAATGAGCTGCTGTTTGAACCGGATGAGCAGTGCTTCTACACCTACGACCAGGGGACCGGCCTTTACGGGGTGGAATCGATGGACAGCGTGCGGGGCAAGATCGCCAAGCGGATGCTGGATGCATCGCGGCAGGCGAATGTGTTCGATCTCGAGAAGCGGCGCACGGCGAAAACGCTGAACAGCGTGATCGCGCACTTGCGCGGCATCGTGGAACGCCGGGGGGCGTTCGCGGAACCGCGGCCGGTGATCCACCTGGCCAACGGGGTCATCGTTTTCAACGGGGCGGATGCCGAGTTGCGGCCGTTCTCGCCGGAATACCGGTCGCGGAATCAGTCGCCGATCGCGTTCGACCCGAACGCAACCTGCGAACGGTTCCTGAATGAGCTGGTGCTGCCGGCAGTGCATCCGGAGGACGTGGAACTGCTGCAGAGATTTGCGGGGAGTTTTCTGCTGGGGCACAACCGGGCCCAGCGGCTGCTGATCCTGGACGGTGAGGCGGGGCGGGGCAAAACGCAGTTTGCGAACGTGATGCAGGGGCTCGTGGGCATGACCAACGTGACGCAACTGCGCACGAAGCACCTGGCGGAACGGTTTGAACTCTACCGGTACATCAAGAAGACGCTGCTGGTGGGCGTGGACGTGGATGCGGACTTCCTGGGCACCAAGGGGGCGGCGGTCCTCAAGGGGCTGGTGGGGGGCGACTGGTTTGACGCCGAACAGAAGGGCGGCACGGGCAGTTACCAACTGCAAGGGGTGTTCAATTGCCTAATCACGTCGAACTCGCGCCTGCGCGTGCGCCTCCAGGGCGACGTGGGGGCGTGGCGCCGGCGGCTCAACATCGTGCGGTACGAGGCGCCGCCGCCCACCAAGAAGATCAGCGATTTCGGGGCGTTCCTGATCCGGACGGAGGGCAGCGGGATTTTGAATTGGGCGCTGCT
>CAIJOU010000580.1 GCA_903822375.1 Candidatus Hydrogenedentota bacterium | reverse complement strand
GACCGCGAACCACATCGCCGCCGCGGCTGAATATCATCGCATCAACCGTGGAGCAGTCCACGGAGACTGCGTGGGCCGGTTTTCCCGTGACCTCCTTAATCTTGCGGCACTGGTTCAGAAATTCATCCCAGGTGGCCGGTGGCCCCGTGAAGCCCGCCTTTTCCAGCACCCGTCGGTTGTAGTAGAGCATCAATATGCTTTTGGCCAGGGGGAACGAGTAGGTCTTGCCGCCAAAATCGGCAAACCGGTTGGGCTGGAGGGCCGCAGGAAAATAGTCGTCCAGTTCGGCTGGGCTCAACCCCGTCTTGGGGTCGTTGATCAGCGGGTCCAAGTCCAGGACAGCGCCCGTGGGAACGTACTCGGCCGTCATGTTTTCATAGGAAACCGTCATGGCGGGCAACACGCCCGCCTGGATGCTGGCCGAGACTTTTCGGAAGATGTCGGTATAGGTGCCCGCATACTCCACCTTCACCGGAAGCCCCGGGCGGGCGGCATTGAACTCGGCCACAAGCTGGCGTAACAGTTGGCCGGTTTCCGTCGTCTGGCGGTCCCACAACACCGCCGAAGCGGTGTCCACGGGACGGAACAACGTGCCCTGGTCCGCGCCACTCTTGGGCGTGCCACCGCAGCCCGCCAAGAGGCAGGCAACGGACAGCACCAACGAAGCCGTCAGCAAACGAATCCGGGTCATGCCTTAATCCCCGCGCCGAGCGCGCTTTCAACAAAATACCGCTGCGCAGCGAAGTATAGGATGACCGTCGGCAGGATAACAATGGTGGAGGCGCACATGAGCAGATTTATGCGCACGCCCGCGTCGGTGTTGAACGCGGTCAGCCCCACCTGAACCACACGCATGGACCCGTCCGCCGTAACCACCAGCGGCCAGAGCAGCGCATTGTAGCTGCCGAGGAAGGCGAGCAGTGCCACCGTAATCACCATGGGCCGCACCAGCGGAGCGCCAATGCGAAAGAGGAAGCGCAGGTGGCCGCATCCGTCAATCCGGGCGGCGTCATAAAAGTCCGCGGGCAGTGAGAGAAACGCCTGACGCATCAAGAAGATGGAAAAGGCGTTGGCGCACCACGGCACAATCAACGCCGCATAGCTGTCGTACCAGCCAAGGCGGGAAATAAGCACGAAATTGGGCACGAATATGGCCTCAAACGGCACCATCATGCTCCCCAGCACCGCGGCAAAGAGCAGTCCGCGCCCGGGAAAGCGCAATCGCGCAAAGGCGTAACCGGCCATGAGTGACGTCAGCACGACCGACAGGCTCACCGTTCCCGCGACCAGGAAGGAATTGAAGAAGTACCTGCCGAACGGGGCGGCATGGAACGTGTCGGGAAAATTCTGCCAGTGTAACATGCCGGGCCAAATCGACAGACTGGGCGTGGAAGCCGAGGCATAATCCTTGAAAGCCGTGGAGAGCATCCAGAGGAAGGGCCACACCATCAGCAGTCCCACCGCAGCTAGCGCGCCATACAGAAGTGCCCGTTTCATGAATAGTGTACCCGGCGCCCGACAAATCGCCACTGCAGGGCAGTTAGGGCGACAATCGCGAGAGTGAGCAGCGTCGACGCCGCGGTGGCATAACCCCAGTAACCGTAATCGTAGAACTGGGAATAGATGAATAGAATGAGATTGCGGGTGTCTTGCGTATTGCCGCCCCCCTGGGTGAGCGCATAGAAGCTGTTGAACGCCTGAAAGGCCCGCACGACCCCGACAACAGCAAGAAAGAAGACCGTGGGCGACAGCAACGGCAGGGTGATGTGCCAGGTTGTGCGCAGACCGCCCGCGCCGTCGATGCGCGCCGATTCCTCGATTTCCCTCGGAATGGACGACAGCCCTGCGAGGAACACCACCACCATAAAGCCGCAACCATGCCAAATATCAAACAGCATGATACAGCACAGTGCCAGACTCGGCCCCACGGAAGGGTCCACAACGCCGCCCGTAATCAGGTGCAGCACGCCGCGCGGTTCCAACAGCCACTGTTGCGGAGCGCCGCCGCCCCATGCCAGCAACAGGTTGAACACACCGCCATGCGGGTTGAACAGGGTTCGCCACACCATGGCCGCGGCCACCACGGAAGTGACATAGGGCAGAAAATAGAGCGTGCGAAAGAAACTTCGCGCCCGACCGATGCGGTGCAGCGCCAGCGCAATGAGGAAGCTGAACAATAGCATCGGAGGAATGGTGCCCAACACGTAGTAGACCGTAACCGTGAGACTTTTCCAGAACTCCCCGGAATGCATGGCTTCAAGATAGTTGCCCAGACCGACAAAGGCACCCGCGCCCCGCTTGCCGCCATACAGACTGAGCACAAAAGAATTGATCATCGGCCAAAAAGAGAAAAAGCCCAACACCAAAAGCGCCGGGAGTGTCAGCACGACTGCCACGGGCATGTCCCCGAAACGGCGGGGAAAGCGTTCCAGCAGATTGTCGAGCAGCCCAAGAATCCGGTCCGGCAATACTGCCGCACCGTCCACGATGCCCGCCGTTCCGCTTTCTCTTTCCGCCATATGCGGCATTCCTGTTAGCTCCGGGGCCGAGCCGCCACCGCCTCGGCCACGAGGTCGGCGTTGCGCTCTGTCGCGCCCCGGTTCTCCAATACCGCCTTTCGGCCAAGGGTTCCCAGGGCCCGGCACGCCTGCGGGTCCGACACCAGGCGTTCAAGGGTTTCACAGAGCGCTTCCGGGTTTGCCACCTGGATGGCCCCGCCCCGGATCAGCAACGCCTCGGATGCCTCTGGGAAATTGCCCATGTGAGGGCCGTACACCGTTGCAACGCCCAATGCCGCCGATTCCAGCGGATTGTGACCGTCAACACCCGGAAAGAAACTTCCCCCGATTACGACCACGGTGGCCAGTGAATAGAACGTCACCAATTCGCCCAACGTGTCGACAAAAAGCACGCGCGCGTCGCGCGGGGCGCGCCCCGCCTTGATATCTGAGCGCAGTGCCACCCTCTCGTCGCCGAACGGCTCCAGCGCCTCGGTCAGGCGCTGCCCGTGCCGGGGGGCCACAACGAGCCGTAGGTCGGGAAACCGGTCGCGAAGCGTGCGCCAGCACCGGGCTGCCAACGCCTCGTCACCGGGGCGTGTGCTGCCAAACACCAGCACGGGCGTGTCGCCCCCAAAGCCGCAGCCCACCCGCAGATCCAACCGTGACCGGGCATCCACCTCCGTCCGCACTGCATCGAACTTCATGTTGCCTGTCACCTGCACCGCCCCGGGAGCCGCACCCAGGGAAACGTACCGCGCGGCATAGGTATCGTTTTGCGCGCCCACGGCGGACAGCGCGGAGAAGGCGGGGCGAAAGAACCACCGGAACCTGCGGTACTTTGGAAATTGGCGCGGACTAAGCCGCGCGTTGACAACCGCCACCGGCGTCCCGTTCCGGCGTGTTTCACGCACCAGATTGGGCCAGACTTCGGTCTCAACCAGAACAAGAACGCGCGGCCGCACCTTATCAAGGAAGCCCCGCACCGCCGGGAGCGTGTCAAAGGGAAGCCAAGTCACCTGCACGTCTTCGACTGTGCTTGATGCAAGTTCCCGCCCGGTGGCGGTGCTCGTTGTCAGAAGGATGGGCACCCCGGGAAAACGGGTACGCAACGCCGGAATGAGCGCGCGCACCGTGTTGACCTCGCCGACGCTGCATGCATGGGCCCAAACGGCGCCCGACATGTTTTCCGGGACCGCTGGCGAGAAACGTTCGCGCAGGCCCCCATGACGGCGGCTAAGGGCCAGCCAAGACCGTACCAGCGGGGCGGCACAGGAAAGAACTGCGTTGTAGACAGCGTATTGCATGTTCAATAAAACGACGGGCAGTCCGAATGGACCGCCCGTCGGCCGGTTGACATTTTTCTTATGACCGTCAGTTCACCGGGGTCGGAGGCGCAAGGCTCTTCACCGGCCCCTCCGGCACTGCCTTGTTCACTCCCTTGTGGGAGGCCTTGAGCGGCGCCTTGGCCTTTACGGAAGAAGCGCCGGATTTCTGCGCATCGCCCCCCACAGTGGCTATGTTCTGCGAGGTGTTCGAGTTCTCGCGGCCAATGTCGAAGAACCGGGCGCCTGTGGAGTCAATGATGTCCGGCGTCACGAAGATGAGCAGGCTGGACTGTTTCATCTCGTGGCTCTTGCCCTTGAAGAAGAAGCCGATCACGGGAATGTCCGCAATGTAGGGCAGCTTCTGCTCGGCCTTTGTCGACTGGTCGCGGACCATGCCGCCCAGAACCAGGGTGTCGCCGTCATGCACGATCACATTCGTCCAAACCGCCTGCCAGGACGTCGTCGGCAGGTTGAGTTCGTTCGTCACGGTGTCGCCGTTGATAATCTGCTTCTGCTCGAAGGTCTTCTCGCCGGTCTTGGTCCGCACTTCGGGGTTCAGCCACAGGCGAACTTGGTCGTTGTCGCGAATCTGCGGCGTGACTGACAGCGCGATGCCGAAATTGAACGCCGTCGGCGTCACGCTTTGCACAAAGTTCGTCGAGGCCGTGCCGCTCAGGCCGTAACCGGTGGTCAAAATCTGCGTGTTGACCGAAGTGACGTAATAGTCCGTGGTGAAGTCGGCCACCACAGCCGGCTTGCGGTTCATTGTCGTCACCCGCGGCGCGCTCAGCAGTTCGGACGAATCCAGACTATCGAGATAGTCGAAGGTCACGTTAAGCTTGTCGCCGTCGCCGTTGTTCAGGATGTTGCCCAGAATCGAGAAGGTCGGCGAAGCTGAGGAGGTCGGGTTCGTAAGGGCCGTCATCGCCGCAGTGGTAATCGTGTTGTTGATCACCGGGCTGCCGTTCGGCCTCGAGTAGAACGGCACCGCCTCGTCGACACCGTCACCATTAACATCGTAGTTGTAGGTTGTCTTTTCAAGGGACGGAATCTTGTTGGTTCTCTGGTTGGCATCGCTCGTCGATGAGTCCCATTTGAACCCGATCTTCTTCAGATCGTTCAGGCTGACCGTGAGGAACTTGGCCTCAATGCTCACCTGTTTCGGTGTGACGTCTATCTGTGCCAGCTGCTTCTCGAACGCGTCGAGATTGGTGGGCGTGTTCTTCACGATGAGCATGTTGTTGGCCGGATTGTAAATCATGTCCGACAGCTGCTCTTCCGTGTACGGCTCGTACACTTGCGGAACGAGACGCTCCAACAGGCTGAGCACATCACTGCCCAGTCCGAACGCGCTGGTTCCACCGGCACCGCCCAGACCGGCCGCACCACCCTGCGCGGCGTTGAAACCGCCGCCGCCAAACTGCTGGTTGCGCCCCGCCGTCGCGCCCGTTCCAGTGGTGCGCAGGCCCATGGCGCCGGTGGTGGCCGGGATTTCACCAACCATCATGTCGCTGATGCTGCTGAACAGGTCAGAAATATTGGTAATGGATGTGACATCTCCACCGCCCATGCCGCCCATGCCGCCGCCCATGCCGCCCGTGCCGCCGCCCATGCCGCCCGTGCCGCCGCCCATGCCGCCCATGCCG
>CAIJOU010000579.1 GCA_903822375.1 Candidatus Hydrogenedentota bacterium | reverse complement strand
GGCATTTCCAAGGACCCGATCAAGGTCGTCATAAGTTCCCCCGGCGGCCATGTCGATTCCGGGTACGCCATTCACGACGTCATGCGGTTCATCGAGTCGCCGGTGATGGCCATCGGCGTGGGTTGGGTTGCCAGCATTGCCGTGCCGATTCTCTTGGGCGCGCCCAAGGAACGGCGCTTCACCCTTCCGAACACGCGGTTTCTACTGCACCAGCCGAGCGGCGGTGCCGGCGGGCAGGCGGCGGACATACGCATTGAAGCGCAGGAGATTCTCAAGATTCGCAAGCGCATCAATGAACTCATCGCGCTTGAAACCGGCCAGGACATGGAGAAAGTGGGACGCGACAGCGACCGCAATTTCTGGATGAGCGCCGAGGAAGCGCTTGCCTACGGCCTGGTGGCCCGCATCATATCCAGCGCAAGAGAACTGGACTAACGCGACTCCGGAGGGAGAGGCTGTCCGTCGGCAAGACCGGCGCAGGCGGCGTCATATATGCGCCCGTAGACTGCATGCACGGCGACCCGCATATTCTGCACGGGCTCGATGATCTCACCGTCTATGTTCAGGCGTGCCGCAAGCTGGGAGCGTGCGGCCTGGTCCTCAGGAAGCTTGCTGGTTGAGGACCCGTTCATCATGCGCACGCGGTTGATGATGCGACGGTAGAATCCGTATGCCTCCGCCAGCACGTCACAATCAACCGGGTCTGCAAGATTCTGTTCCTTGAGATGGGCCAGTGCCTTAAAGACACCGCCCCATTTGAGCCGCGGATGGTTGCGCACGTGCTGAAGCTGAAGGATGCGCGTGGCATACTCGACTTCGGCGAGACCGCCCTCGCGGCGCTTCAGGTCATACAGGATGGCGACGGCGGCGGCTTTGGCCCGCAACTCCTCAATGCGCTGGAGTGTTTCCAGATTAAGCGGCATGGAAAAGGCTATGTCGCGCGCCGTCTGGTCGGTCTTGGCCGCAAAATCGGCGTCACCGGCCACGGCGCGCACCTTCATGAGAGCGAAACGCTCCTGGGGCTGGGCCTCCTCCATGTAATACTGCACGAGGCGGCGGTCCGTGATGGAAAGAACGCCCTTGCTTCCGTCGGGACGGAGACGCGCGTCAATATCGTACAGTATGCCGTGGCGGGTGGGCTCCTTCAGGCTTTTCAGCGTGTGGGAGGCAATCGCGGGAAAGTATTCCGTATCCGAGTAGGTGCCCGGCTCGACGGGGCCGTCGCTGTGCTCATGGACGAACACGAGGTCCATGTCGCTGCCGTAGCCCATCTCGCGGCCGCCAAACTTGCCCAGGGCGAGTATGGCAAACTTTCGGGGGTTTGCCCCGTAACGGGCCTCCACGGCGTTGCGTGCCTTGCGCAGCGCATTGTCGAGGATTACTTCCGCCAGAACCGTCAGTTCATCGCCGACATCGGCGACGGAAATGCCCTGTACAAGCTCGCGCAACGCCACCTTGAGCATTTCCCCGTCGCGCAGACGGTAGGGGGCCGCGTCGGGAAGGGCGGCGCGTTCCAGTCCCGCCAGCTCACTTTCCAGGGATTCCCTTGTCGAGGCCGCCGCAAAGGCGCTCGGTGTACCCACAAGGTCTAGAAGGCTGATGTCACGGACAAGGATGGCGCACAGGTAGTCACTGTTGGCGATGAGGGTGGCCAGATACAGGCAGAGCGCCGGGTTGGAGCGAAGCAGTTCGTATAGGGTTCCGGGCGCGGAGAGCTTGGTGAGTATCTGGCCCATGCGCAGAAGAGTGGTGTCGGGACAG
>CAIJOU010000578.1 GCA_903822375.1 Candidatus Hydrogenedentota bacterium | reverse complement strand
TATTGTAGACTATCAGGTACATATACGTACCACCGAGAGATGAAGAGGGGTAAGCGTCCCAAGAGATTTCTTCATTCGATGGCTATTCTACTTCATCGCATCGAGAATGATACGCTCAACGTGTTCCGGATTCTTGAAATAGAACCGCAACGTGAGTGCCGGAGACCAGTACCACTGTTTGCTTCTTTCTGGGTTATAGCTCTTGACCTCGATGCATCGGCCAATCAGGCTCTTCTGGATTGACACGCCTGTCATGGCCTCGGTATCGCCCTCGGGGTTTCGTCCCAAATACCAAATACTGATATCTTGAGTCGTGATTAGGAATATGTTGCTCACGACGCGGAAACGGCGGTTGGTCACTTCGAAAGCAAACGTCCAGAAGGGCCAAGTGTTGAACGCTATCCGGTAACTTGGAAAAGATTTGCTCGACACAAGGCGGAGCCATCTCTGGGTGTGCAGGAGATTTTCGCCAGGTAGAAGCGGAGACGGTTTCCCAAGGCAGTATGTGATTCCCATTTCGTGTCTCCTTCAGGTGGGTTCCGCACCTGGACAACAGACGCGGTTAGAACATACTTCTGGTTGTTGAGTTGACTGGGTGATGTTGAACGCAGACCATTGCCTTGTTGACTGTTACACACGGAAGTGCGGCCATTTCAATCACCCTGACTTTTGGAATCTCTTCAGTTCACTCTTTGCCTGGTCGCCTGCGGGCGTGGATGGATAGTCGCGCGCGGTCTGTTGAAGGAGTGTCATGGCCCGCTCCGTTTGGCCCAACCGCTGGCGGCACACGGCTTCATTAAGCATCGCAAACGGCACCTTCGCATTCGCCGGATGGTTCACCCGGGCCTTTTCAAATTCAGGGGCGGCCTCTTCATAGCGTTCCAGGCTTAAGAGGCTTTTGGCCTTCCAGAACTGTGCATCGCCAGCTCTCCCGGCTCCGGGATTCTGTTCCAAATACTTGCTGAACTGTTCCAATGCCTTCTCGTAGTCCTGATGCCCGTATGATTGCTGTGCTTCTTTGTAGGCAGCGTCAGCAGCAGGTGTGGTGGGGCCGTGCCCTTCTGGTCCGGACGTTTGCATGAGCGGCGCCACACTGAGCCGGCCCGCTGCAGGCGTGCCCTCAGCGCCTGACTGTGCGCCGCCCGGCGCGGGGGAAGAGGCGGCTGTCGCCGGCTCCGCGGGCTTGCCCGGTGTCAGGGAGATGTTTTCGAAGCGAAGTTCCTGCCAGGGTCGGGTTTGCAGTTGGAATTCCTTGATGTCCTGCGGCTTCATGCCCGCAAACCGGTGTGTGGTTTGCTTCGCTTTTCCGGCAGAGGCTCCGTTGGCAGCGGAGGGGTGGCATTGTCCCTGAGCGTCCACCGCACAGAGGCGCACGGCCTGCTCTGAAAGGCTGCCCTCCATGGTGACGGTGATGCAGGTTGCGCCGTCTTTTTCATAGGCTGCCCCGAAGATGGTGGAGTATTCTGGGGTGCTGCGCGCCGACCCGCCCTGCGGTTCCTCTGTAATCAGGGTGGTCCAGTCGCCGGAGGCAATGGACACGCTGATGTTTTCGGTTGTTGCCTTGGCATCGAGAAAGACCGTCGCCACGGTGATGTCCGGGTGGTCGGATGACCCCGCCATAGCCCACCCGGTGCTTCCTTCAAAATCGTATTGCATGGGCTCATCGCACTGTATGCCCCTGACTCGAAAGGCGAATTCGTAAGCCTTGCCGGGTGCCGCAACGCTTTCCCGCAACGCGTCTGGATTGTATGGAGCTTCGGCCAGCGGTGCGCCGTTGGGTTGCCAAAAAGACTTGTTGTCCGTCTTGTGCTCTCGCACAGACACAAGTTGAACGCTGCGGCCATCCGGCAGGGTTGCGGCGAAATGCTCTGCGACAACAGGTGCGGCGTGCGCCCCTGCGGTGCGGGCGACATTCTCGGGCAGCGACTCCTGTTTGCTCGCCTCGTGCTGCGCGAAGAGTTCGGCTGTCAGGGGAAGCGACTCCACCCACTTGAGGCGCGGCTCTTTTTCTATCGACTTCCGCAGTTCTTCGGGCTCATCCGTGCAAATGCGGCCGACCAGCTTGCCGTCCTGCGGCGCGGTGCGGAAATAGCCGGTGCGCACCTTGCAGACGCCGTTGAACACATCGAGCAGTTCCCCAGGCCGCTCGGGATGGAAATCACCGGCGGGCTCAAAGGTCACGAGGTGCGTGTAACCGCCTTCCGGCGTGGCATAAGTGCCAGACGGCAAGTTCTCGGTCTTCGGCGCGGAAGCCGCGGGCAGGCCCAGGGCGCCGATCAGGATCAACGCCGCGCCGGTAACGAGACTGAGCCACACCGTCATGCGCGTGCGGCGTCCGCTCAATATGCGGCGGATGCGCCGGTGGAAGTTGGACTCTGCGGCGGCAAAGGTGTTGACCAGCAGCCTGCGCGTGATGCCGCATTTCATCTCGGCCACGCGGGTGAGGCTGTCGGCATAGGCCGCCGCGCTGGTGCCTTCGGCGTCGCCATAGGCCGACACGACCATGTCGTCGCAGGCGGCTTCGGCCTCGCGGCGCATCATCCAGCCGCAGAGCCACACGACGGGATGGAAGAAGAAGAGCATTTCGGCAAGCCGCTGGATGAGCAGGACGAGATTGTCCCAGCGGCGCGCGTGGGCCAGTTCGTGCGTGATGACCAGCTTAAGCTGCGCGCGGGTGAGCGCTTCGGCCATGTTCTCGGGCAGGAGAATCACGGGTCGGAATATGCCCGCAAGCACGGGGCCGTGGCACACGGTGGTGGTGGCAATGGCCACGCGCCGCCGCACGCGCAGCGTGGCGGCCGCTTCGGCCACCAGTTCGGCGAGGGGTCCCTCGCGCCGGGTGCGGGCCGTACTTCTCAGGAAGGTGACATAGGTGCAGCCCAGCAGCAGCCGCAGTCCCAGCAGCGATGCGACCAGCATCCAAACGGCGGAGGCAAGCCCGTAGCGGTCAATCTGCTGCCAGAAGGGCGGCGGGGCCGGCAGAGGCGCCGAAGCGGACGGTGCGGCCTGCGGCAGGGGTGCGGCGGGCGGCGGCAGGGGTGCCTGCTCCGCCTGCACCACCACAGGCGGCGTGTAAATGACTGTTGGCGCCGGCGGCCACAGGACCGCATACAGCGACAAAGGCGAGGCCACCAGGAAGGTGACCACGGGCTTGGCGAGCAGCAGCCCCCAGAACAGGTGGCGCAGCGCCGGCGACTTCACGCGCAGGACGTACAGCGCGATCAGGACAATCCCCGCCAGTATGGCCAGCTCCACGCTCATGCGCCCCAACTGCGCCACGAGCCACCGGCCCGATTCATTCAGCAGCATTACTCCCGTATGCATGCCAGGTCTCCTCCCGCAGCGCTAATCCTTAAGGCGGCGGTTCAATTCCCTGCGGATGGCCTTGATCTCCACGGGATCAAGCTCCTCCGTGTCCAGCAATTGGCTGACCAGCGCGTGGGCCGACCCGCCAAAGAAACGGCTCAGGATGTCGTCCAGCGAACGGCGGCTTACCTGCTCGCGGGACACGGCCGGCAGATACACGTCCGTCCGCCCGTCCCGCGTGCTGGTGAGGAAGCCCTTGTCGCGAAGGATGCCCATCATGGTCAGGACCGTGTTTCGCGCCATGGGCCGCGCATCTTTAAGGTGGTCCTGGACGCCGCGGACGGTGGCTTCCCCGAGTTCCCACACCGCGTCCATGATGACGGCCTCCAGTTCCGTCAGCTTCTGCGTGTTCTGTTTCATGCCGTGCATCTCCTTTCATGCCTAATAACTTAGTCGCAATCTACCACGAGTCTTCCCGTTTGTCAACTAAAATTTTAGGCATGTGTGCCCGCCCTGTTGCGCACGGCACCCGGGATGCGTTTCTTTGCGCCGTTCGGGGGTATTGTGGATACTTTGGGAAACAATCCGGAGAAACCCATGATGATGACAGTATGTCTATTGGCGGCGATGACAGCTACGACGCTGGCGCAGGACGCGCAGCCGACGGCGAAACAGGGGCTGCATTATGACTCGCCCGCCATGGTGTGGGACGAGGCCATGCCGCTGGGCAACGGCCTGCTGGGCGGGCTGGTGTGGGGCGACGGCAAACCGATCAAAATTTCGCTGGACCGGACCGACCTGTGGGACCTGCGTCCCGTGCCCGAATTTCACGGGAAAGACTACACCTACAAAACCATGCGCGAATGGGAGAAGGCCGGGCGGGTCAAGGACCTGCTGGCGATGTACGACAACCCGTACAACCGCCCCGCGCCCACGAAGATCCCGGCGGGCCGCATCGAACTGACCTTCCGCGACGGCTGGAGCGCCGTCCCGGCCAGCCTCGACCTGGCCAAGGCGGAGGCGCAGTGCGGCAATCCGATAGGAAACGAGATTCTGTCGGTCTGGATTCATGCGACCGAGCCGGTGGGTTTCGTCGAAATATGGGGCACGCCGCCCACATTCAAACTGGCCGCGCCCGCCTTTGCGGGAGCGGAACCGGGCGACGGCAAGCCCGCCATCTCGGCGGGCGACCTGAAGCAGTTGGGCTATCCCGCGGCCAAGACCGCCGAGGGCGACGGCTTCCAGTCCTATGAGCAGGAGGGCTGGGGCGGTTTCCGCTGGGCCGTGTTCCTGACCTGGAAAAAGCTGGACAACAGCGACCGCTGGCAGGCCGCGTGGTCCATCGCCACGACGAACGAGGATGCCAACCCGCTGGCGCTGGCCGAAAAGCGCGCGCGGGCGGGGTTGCAGGACATCGAGAAGCTCCGGGCCTCGCACCAGGCCTGGTGGCGCGCGTGGTGGGACAGCGTGTGGCTTGAGGTGCCCAACGCGGCCGTCGAGCGGCAGTGGTATCTCGACACCTACAAGTTCGGCGCCGCCGCCCGGCGCGACACGCCGCCCATCACGCTGCAGGGGCCCTGGACCGCCGACGACGGCAAGCTGCCGCCCTGGAAGGGCGACTACCACCACGACCTGAACACGCAGCTCAGCTACTGGCCCTGCTACAGCGGCAACCGGTTGGAACAGGGCCTGGGCTATCTGAACTGGCTGTGGGACACGCGCGAGAACGCCCGCGACTGGACCCGGCGCTTCTTTGAGGCGGCGGGGCTCAACGTGCCCATGACGGCCGACATCAAGCAGGACCAGATCGGCGGATGGCGCCAGTACACCCACTCCTCGACCACCGGCGCGTGGCTTGCCCACCATTTCTACCTGCACTGGAAATACAGCCAGGACCGCGCCTTCCTGGAGCAGCGCGCCTACCCGTGGCTGCGCGACTGCGCGATCTTCGCCGAGAACATCACCAGCGAGCGCGACGCCGACGGCAGGCGCACGCTGCCGCTCAGTTCCTCGCCGGAGATCAACGACAACCGGCCCAACGCATGGTTCCCGGCCATCACCAACTATGACCTGGCGCTGTTCCGCTGGCTCCTGGGCGCGACGGCCGAACTGGCCGACGAACTCAACCGCCCCGACGAGGCCGCGCACTGGCGGGCCGTGCTCGACGAGCTGCCCGGCTTCGCCCTGGGCGACGACGCGCGGCTGCTGGTTGCGCCCAATTACCCGCTCAAGGACTCGCACCGCCATTTCTCGCACCTCATGGCCATTTATCCGCTCGGGCTGATCGATGTGTCGCAGGGCGTGAGCTGCAAAATCACCATTGACGCGGCGCTCAATGAACTGGACCGGCTCGGTTCCAGCCAGTGGTGCGGCTACAGCTTTGCCTGGCTGGCCAGTCTGGCCGCCCGCGATCGTGACGGCGTGAAGGCGGAGAAGGCTCTCGACACCTTTGCCAACGCCTTTGTGCTGCGCAACGGGTTCCACTGCAACGGGGACCAGAGCGGCAAGGGGTTCAGCAACTTCACCTATCGTCCCTTTACGCTCGAGGGCAACTTTGCCGCCGCGTCGGGCCTGCAGGAAATGCTTATCCAAAGCCACGCGGGTGTGATCGACGTGTTTCCCGCCATCCCCGACACCTGGAAGGATGCGCGGTTCCACCGGCTCCGCGCCATGGGCGCGTTTGTCGTTTCCGCCGAAAAGAAAGACGGCACGGTGCGCTACGTCGAGATCCTGAGCGAGACCGGCAAGGCCCCCGTCATCCGTTCACCCTGGTCAGGCGCAATCTTCGCGCTCGAAAAGGGCGTCACCCCGTCCGGCATCCGCGTAACCAACAACGGCGACCGCTGGCTGATAGAGCCGGCGCAGTAGACCGCGGTTAACGCAAAACATAACACTTGGAAAAGGGCGTCCTTCGTAATCTTCAGGAGGACTATCCGTGTGTTCCCGTAGAGCCACGCCGCAAGGGGGGGCACAGCAAGGGATGGTGCGCTCCGCTTCGCTGCGCACACCCCACGGCGCCTACTCCTCGTCGGCGTCGTCGGCGAGCAGGAAGAAGAGGTCCGAAACGAGTTCCTTGCCGGCCATGCGGTTGATGCGGCGGATGATCTCCCACTTGCAGTAGCTGTACTTGTGCATCCACACGGCGCTGTCGACGATGACGCGCAGCCGCCGCTCGCGCAGGTCCTTGGGGTGGCCGTGCTCGGCCAGCACCTTCCCGGCGATCTCGGTCCAGTTGTCCCAGATCTGCGCCTGCTCGAACACCTTGCCCAGCGGCGTGGTGGCGATGAGCTTCTTCAGAATGTCCGCGGCGCTGTGAATCTTATGCTCGCTCAAGAATGCCTCCGTGTATGCGGAACAGGGCCGGTTCGGAACCGGCGACGCCTGCGGGCAGTTCGGGCCGTGTGGTGGTGGCCAGCACCTGGGTGTCGCCGGGGATGGACTCGAAGAGCCGCCGCGCGCGGTGCGGGTCCAACTCGGCGAGCACCTCGTCGAGCATGAGCACGGGCACCTCGCCGGTGCGCCTGCGCACCAGTTCCACCTCGGCGAGTTTCATGGCGAGCACGGCGGTCTTCTGCTGGCCTTGGGACCCGAAGGTGCGCGCGGGCCGCCCGTCGATGAGCAGTTCCATGTCGTCGCGGTGCGGGCCGCGGGTCGTCACGCGCTGGCGCAGGTCTGCCGCGCGGCTGCGCGCGAGCGCGGCGGCGATGGTGTCGTTGGACTTTACGTCGGGTTCATAGACGGCGGTCATGGGCTCGCCGCCGGCGATGCCCGCGTAGAGCGGCCCGGCCAGCGCCGACAACTCCTCCACAAACGCGGCACGCACCGTGCTGAGCGTTTGTCCGTATTGGGCAAGCTGCACGTCCCACAAATCGATCATGTCGTCGGCGGGGTTGACGGCGCGGAGCAGCTCGTTGCGCTGGCGCAGGGCCTGCCGGTACTGCTGCAGTGCGGCGAGGTAGGGCGGGCTGATCTGCGACAGTTCCATGTCGAGAAAGCGCCGCCGGACCGAGGCCGCGCCCTTGACCAGGGCCGCGTCGTCGGGCACAAAGAGCACCACGTTGATGCGGCCAAGGATGTCACTGAGCCGCGTCTGCGCGATGCCGTTGATCTTAAAGCGCTTCTCGCCGCGCCACCAGTTGACCTCAACCTCCACCGGACGGCCGCCGCGCTCGGCCTCGATGCGCAGATGAAAGCCCTCGCCGCCGTGGGTGGCCAGTTCGGTCTCCTGCGCGGTGCGGTGGCTCTTGGTGGTGGCGGCGTAGAGCACGGCCTCCAGCAGCGAGGTCTTGCCCTGGGCGTTTTCGCCGGACACGACGTTCACCCCCGGCGCGGGCGCGAAGTCCACGTCGGCAAGGCGGCGAAAGGTCCGGCAGACCACCCGGGTCAGGCGCATGGCAGCAACCGCGCGCCCGTCATCGCGTCTGGAACATGTAGCTGTCGAAGCCCAGGAACCAGCCCCTGCTCTCGGGGTCCTTGTCACGGTTCACAAAACGCAGCGTGTGCGCGCCGGCCGCGAGCGCGCCCGCATCCAGGTGCAGTTCCTTGTTGATGATGTCCTTGCTGTACAGCCGCAGCGCCGCGCCGACGGCCTTGCCGTCGATTTCGACCTGGTAGTTGCCGTAGTCAAAGGATGTGGTCATGACCAGCAGCAGCTCGTAGTTGCCCGCGGTGGCAAGGTCGAACTTGAACTCGAGCGTCTGGCCCGGCTTCGACGGTGTCCAGAACAACCGCTTGCCGCCGCCCAATGAGCCGTCATCCTGGGTGCTCAGGTTGCCTTCCGACGCGTGCATGTCGGCAAGGCGCGACTCGGCCTCGACCATCCTGCTCCAGTCGTAATAGAGCCGGTCCTTGGCGGCGGCCATCGCCGGGAAGGGCTTGTGCGGTTCCATCTGGTACCAGAAGGCTACGGACGAGAAATCGTCAGGCCGCTCTTCAAAGCCCGACTTTATCTCGCCCTTGTCGTTGAAGGTGACGCCCTTGTGCTCGATTTCGAGCCGGAGCGACTTGTCAAAGGGTACCGGGTCTGCTATGTGCCAGCGGTAGGCCGTGGTGCGCGCGAAGGCGTCGTAGCCCTCCATCAGCGGCGCGCCGTAGTAGGGTTGCGACATTTCGCGCAGCCCCCAGCCGTCGCACAGGTAATCCTCCGAACCCGTGCCGCGCAGACTCGGCTCTTTTTCGCCGTCGATGAACCAGAAGTCGTCGCCCTCACCCCACCAGCTCGGCGTGATCTGGCGCACGCTCAGCACGGTGCCGACATAGTGTCCCCTGCCCTCGATATCCGCGATGAGATAGTTGCGGCCCATGACGGCGGGATGCTCCTGGCGGTACATCGCGTGGAAATAGGCCGTGCCCGCGGGCAGCTTGGGTAGTTTCTGCCAGTCGATGTAGGAGTAGAAGGCGTCCACTTTCTTGGTGCCCTCGTTGGTCACGGTAATCTTTGCCGACTTGCCGAAGGGCATGGGCCAGTAACAGTTGCGGCCGCGTCCCTCAGAGGTGACCGTCACCGGCAGCGAGGTGAGCGGGTGGTCCACGCCGTGGCCCATGGCGAAGAAGTCGCCCAGCGGCGTTTCGACCGACGGTGTCGTCTCGCCGTCCCAGTACATGCGCAGCACGATCAGCCGCGAATAGCCGCGCTCCTGCGCGGCCACGGTGTTCCACATGTGCGTGACCGCACCGGGCCCCTTCAGGTTGGCCAGCACCAGCGTCTGGCCCGGCATGATGGGCCGCGCGTCGCCGTTGCCGTCCTTCCAGTTCGGGTCACTGGTGGACGCGCGCATTGCATGGCCCGGTTTGACCTGCGCCAACCCCTCGAGCGGAAAGCCCGTCGGCAGGTTGGACGACGACTGGCAGCCCGTCAGCGGCAGCAGGGCCGCCAGCAGGG
>CAIJOU010000577.1 GCA_903822375.1 Candidatus Hydrogenedentota bacterium | reverse complement strand
CTCGCAGTCCAGGGAACGCCGTTGGTGGCCGAGTCGTGCTCCTCATAGGTCAAGTTCCCGGAAAGATCATACACCCGGTAGCTGAATTCCCGCACGTTCCCCGCAGGGTTCCCCATCGAGATTAACAACCGCCCCTCATTGTCCGTATAAGTGGTCGAGACAATTGCTGCGGCACCGGTTCCGTTGGTCACTGTCACGCCATGATGGTCCGAGGTGTAGCCCGTGCTGACCACCCGCACCACCGCGCTATTGGTGTCCACCACCTGCACCAAAATCGGCCTGCCCAAGGCATCGCTCGTGGTCACGGTTTTCTCGCCCAGCGCATTCGCCGCAGTCAGTACGGTCCCGCTCGAATCGTAAGTGTAGGTGCTGACTTGCTGGACCCAGTTGCTGACCATGTTCCCGTTTTCATCCAGCCCAAGGGAGAGGGTGCGCGGTCCCGCCGCCACCTTGATCCGGTCCAGCCCGTCGAACCGATTTGTGAACACGTTCCCGCCCTCATCCGTCCGCCGCCACATGTTCCCGCGCCGGTCCAACTCGGCCATGTTGGTCGCGAGCGTCGTGCCCGTCAGGGTGTAATAAATCCGCGTCGTCTTGCGGTTGGCATCATCATACGTCGTCTGCCAATAGGACCCGTTGCGCTGCGTCTCGCGCTGGATGCGCCCATCCACGCCATACCGCCAGGCATTGGTCGAGCCGTCCGGGTTCTTCTGGTACTTCAATTTTCCTGTCGCGGTGTACTGTTTTTCTGTCACCCCGCCAACGCCGTTGGTCGCATAACGAACCAATCCGCCCGGCTCGTATACAAAGCCATTGCTTTCCAGTACGGTGGAACCGTCCAAGTCGAGCCAAGTGCGTTGCACCAGCCTTCCCAGCGCGTCCCACTTATTGGTTACAATCGCCTGGCGTGGGTCCACTACGCGGCTTAGGTTCCCGAATTTGTCATATTCAAAGAACGTTTGCGCGTAGAGGTCCGAACCGCTCGGGGCCTCCACCCCGCTGCCGTCCGTTTTGGCCTGCGCCCGCCACCGGATTTTAGTGGTCACATGGCCCGCACCGTCGTAATCACGGTACACGTAATCCTCTGGGTTGTAGCGTGGGCCGTCGCTCCAAGTCACTTCCCCGTTGCCGTTGTAGTAGGTATAGTCCCAGGCCGTCGGCGTCGCGGCGCCAGCCTCATAGACCTCGCGCGAAATCGGCCTGCCCATCGCATCGCTATCTAAAACCGTGCTTCTCCCGACCGCGTCGGTCTGCTGCATAAGCTGGCCCCGGTCGTTATAGTAAAACGTGCTGACCACAGCCGGGTCGCCCGTCCCTGTGTATCGCGTGCTCTGCGTGATAAAGCCGCGCCCATCACGCGCCCATTCCTCAGTCGCCGCGTCCGGGGTGCCAAACGCCCGCACTTGTTGCAGCAGCACCCCAAACGCCATATTCGTGTAGCTCACGCCACCCGACACAAACGTGTTGGTTACATTGCCATAGACCATTTTGTTAGTGGCGATGGCCGAGGCGCCCGCGTAGGCGATCACATATTCGGACAGGAATGGGTACTGCGGATGATAGCGCGTCTCCACCTTGTTTCCCGCCGGATCGGTTGTCAGCGTCGGCAGGTTATTCGTGTCGTAAGTTACGGTCGTGGTCGCGTACTGCGTCGTGCCGTCTCCCGTCAGGTCGCCCCAATTCGTCGTGCAAGTCACGTTCCCGTTGCCATCATATTGAAACTCGGTCCAGAGTCCGCGCTTGTCTTTCGTCCGCCACAAACTGCGCGGATACCCCGGTGCTGCCGCATTGTCCGCATACCAGTACTGCTCCTCACTCTGTCCCAAAGCGTCGGTGATATTCGTAATCAGACCATTGGTGTACCCGTAGAAGTTGGTACGGTTGAAAACATCCTTTACGAAAGTCCATCCGCTAATCGTGCTTGTATACGGGTTCGTCAGGTTGAAGTTATTCGAGTAAATGAAGCTTGCCGTGCGGACCAGGTTCAAGTCCGCCCCCACTGTTGACCACTGGTTGGTCACCCGCCGATTCGGATCATACTCATTCTTAAGCGTCCGCCCGTCCGGTTTGTATTCGGCTAAAATCAAGTGGGTCGAATAAGGCGCGGTCGCCACGTTGGTTCCGTTGGTGACGGACATTGTCTTGTGTTCGTATTCGTACTGAATGGTCGCCATGTCCGGCAGCGTCACCGTCACCAGGTCCCCAAACTGGTCATATTCGTAATCCATCCATCGCCCGTCCCCGGTGTACGCCGCGGTGATGTGGCCATACACATCGAATTTGAACCCGAGGTAACTCCCGT
>CAIJOU010000576.1 GCA_903822375.1 Candidatus Hydrogenedentota bacterium | reverse complement strand
GTCGGGAGCGTCGTGTGACGTGGTTCCCGCCCTTGAGTTCACCAACCGGCAGACCGGCGCGGCTATGGCCTTGCAGACGGTTTTCCCGGCCGTGACCCTGCGCCCGGGCGCGGTTTCTTCCATTACGCTCGATACGGGCAAACTGGCTCCCGAACCCTGGTCGCCTGCCTCACCGAGGCTTTATGCCCTGCGCGTGGCACTGACGGCGGGCGGCACACTGCTGGATGAACGGTCTTTGGACGTTGGCTTTCGCACAGTCGAAGTCCGGCACGATGGCCGGATTTACCTCAACGGGAAACCGTATTGGCTGCGCGGGGGCAGCCATACGCCGATGCCCACGTGTCCCAATGACCGGGCGCTGGCTGAGCGATTCACCACCCTGATGCACAACGGCAACGTGCGAGTGACGCGCAGCGTCTGCGCCCCGTGGAATGAGCTGTGGCTTGCGTGCGCTGACCGTAACGGCGTTGGCGTTTCGCAGGAGGGCACGTGGCCGTGGCTGATGCTGGACGGCAAGATGATGCCCGAATCCCAAACCCTCGACCACTGGCGCCAGGAACATCTGGCGCTGATTAAGAAGTATCGCAACCATCCATCCATCCTGTTCTGGACGGTCAACAACGAGAGCTACTACGTTCGCACCAAAGATCCGCAAATGCTGGCGCGGACGGTGACGGTGCTGTCGGATACGATCAAGGCGATGCGGACGCTCGACCCAACCCGCCCCATCTGTCCCGATTCAGGCGGCTATTACAGCATGTTCCCGCCGTACTATGAGAAGCTGGCCAAGGAAAAGGGTTTCGATTACGGTGACATTGACGACTTGCATCATTACTCGGGCTGGTATCGGGGGAGCTTTTTCGAGCATTATCCGGGGCAGAGCGAGGAGGAACGATTTCGCAAGCTGCCCACGCCGGGCCGGCCGCTCATCAGCCAGGAGATGTCCACGGGCTATCCCAACGCCGATGACGGCCACGCGGTGCGCAAATACATTTTCGACCACATGGTTCCGCAGGCCTGGGTTGGCGAATATGCGTACGAACACCAGGACCCGCGTTATCTGCTTGGTTCGGTGGCGTTCAACACCCAGGAATTGGCGGAGACGCTACGCTGCTATTACCGCGGCACCATGGCCGGGGTGGTCCATTTTGCCTTAAACTGCTGGTTCCAAAATCTGTTCGAGGCCGAGCGCATCCGGCCCTACCCACCCGCCACAGCTTTGGCCACTGCGCTCCAACCCGTGCTGGTCAGCGCCCGGCTTTATGGCCGCCATTCTTATGCGGGCGCCCGGCCCCAGGTCAGTCTGTTTGTGGTCAATGATGACGAAGGGGGCCGAGATCTGGGGCCGACCCGGCTGGCCTGGTCGCTAGAATACGCGGGGCGGACCCTGGCCCGCGGGGAACAGGCGTTGCCGACGGTCCCTTATTACCAAAACCACGAGACCGCGCTGACGTTGGAACTGCCGGACCCGTTGCCCCAAGCGCGGGTGGATGCGCAACTGGTGTTGCAGCTTTTCGAGGGCGGCAGGCTGGTCTCGCATAACCGTTACGACCTGACGCTGGCGCAAAGGGATTGGGTCAAGGCGTCGGAAGGCACGAACCTGCTGGTGCTGGATGCCGGGCGAGTTTCGGAAGCCCTGTGGAGCACGGCGGGAATCAAACCGCAATGGATAGCAGCCATGCCGGAAAGTGTCCGCCCGGAATTACTGGTGGTCTGTGATTACGCCTGGGTCAAGCAGGCAGCGCAGCGCGAACATTTCCTGAAATATGTGGCGGACGGTGGCCGGGTGCTGCTGAGCGGACCGGGAGAACAACTCCAGACGCTTTTCCCGAACCTCGTCAAATCCTTCCGCCATGCTGACGGCGAAATTGTGACCCTGCGCGTCCCCGAGTCACCCGCCTTTGACGGGATCGAGGTCATGGATTTGCGCTGGTTCGACCGGGGCGGCCACCACCTGCCGATCGCCACGCACGGCGATTTTTGTTTAGCCGAGACACCGCAGGTCGAGGTGCTGGCCAAACATAACCCGTCGCATGGTTACCTCACGACGCAAACGCAACGGGCCGCAGCGGAGGGGGCGGTCATCTTCACCTTGCGCCACGGTGCGGGTTGGGTGTGCGTGACGCAACTGGCGCATGAAACCGGCGTGCGCGATCCCATCCCCGCGCGGGTTTGGCGAAACCTGCTGAGCCTTCCCGCCGCTCGCCCAACGACTAAAACCTCATTGCAAATGGAATGACCAGCAGCCGAATGACCAGCACCAAACCAAACAGGCGAAATCGTGAGGCAACGACAAGGCTTGCCGCTTTACTCCCGCCCCCTCCTGTCTGGCAATCTGCGGTTGCAACACTTTTGAAGGAAG
>CAIJOU010000575.1 GCA_903822375.1 Candidatus Hydrogenedentota bacterium | reverse complement strand
TCCGGGTTGGCCTTGGTGCCGCGGCGCAGTTCCGACTGAATATACCCCCTGACCGCGTCCTGAAGCCGTGATTCAGCTTCATCCTTTGATGCGGCTGCAACGGGTCCGTCAGCCGCGTTGGCTGCAACATCCTCTTTCTTGCTGTCTTTGCCCCCGCCGAACCAGCCCCCAACTGTACTGCAGGAGGACAGGCTTGCGACGATTACCGCCGAGAGCACGAGGCCCATGATACGTGAGGTCATAGCTTGGAAACCCTTTGCACGGGCGCCGTAACGCCCTTTGTCTGTTGTCATTATCCTGAGACTATAGCACATTTAGCTGCTGTGCAAAAGTCAATTGGCCGATACAGGCATCATCAACCGCGCAATAAGAGACCTGGGTGTGCCGACACTGGATACGACTTTGGGGTCGTCCACCCGCACAAAATTGGGTCCAATGCGCTTGACGATGAACCGGTTCTGCAAATAGTCGCCCTCGGAAACAGTCTGTTCGCGTTCCGGAATATTGGGGTTGTTCAGGCGGAAAGTGGCCGTCTTCTTTTCCGGATCCAAACTGGCCAGGACGAATTTGTAGCAGTTTAATTCTTGGTTGACCTGGTTCATCAGTTTGATGATGCGTTCGTCCGTGTCTTTCATGCCGATTTTCGATATGTCCGTGGAGGCCGAATCCAGAGCGCCGCGATCATAGGGTATGGCGTTGAGGCGTTTCTCAACATCCTCAATAAACTTAACCCGGACCGTTTCGGCGATGGAGCGGTATTCGGGCGTGTCGTTCTGCTTCACCGCCGTCAGCGCCTCCTCCAGCGCCTCCACAGCGGGTTTGCCGGAGTCAAGCATTTGCATTGCCCGGTTGGGATAAACAGACGTTTTCGGCCTGCTGCTCTCCTGATAGTCCTGGTATTTCCGGTATGCGAGGCTGCCGCCGAACCAAAGGACCGCCAACCCCACGATTGCCGCGCCGCCGATCATCGCCCTTCGCGTCCATTCCTGTGCCGCGGTTGGACGCTTGGAGCGGCGACTGGTGGAAATGTCGTCCAGTCCGAGCGAGGACGCCAAGTCGTGCCGCGCCGTATCCAAGGGTGGCAACGACGCCCCCTTTGCCACATCCATGGGGTCATCGGATTTCTTTTTCCGGCCGAACCACCCCCGCCGCCGTTCCTTTTCGCGGGCCTTCGCGTCCGAGGTCGCCTTCTCTTCGGTCATGAAAGACTGAAGGGCCTCTTTCACATTTCCGGAAACGGTGTAACTGGAATGTGCCTCCCCGCCAAGGTCCTGAACCGTCAGCGTCTCCACTTCCTTGCGGGGCTTGCCGACGTTGGAACCGCAGTATCGGCAACGGTTCGCCAGAATGCTGATGGGCATCCGGCATTCGGGACAAAGCCGCATCGGGTCTTCGCCGCGAATAATCTTCTCAGAATCTCCTGCCATGACTCTCCCTCAAAGGCCTGGTTGTTCGGTATTTTGCGAACCCGCCAAGTCTCACCCTCAACTATGAACCCACCACACATTTGGAACACCCATGAAACACTATTCTTCTTCTTCGCAGAATAGCTCTTTTTCATCGGCAATGCAAACAAAGCACCCCCATCAAACGGTAAAGCGTTCTGCAGGGACGACAGGCCAATCCCGCACTTTGAATCTAGATGGGTTTTAGGGAGAAGAGACGGGTCTCTCCCGCGCGCAGGGGAAGCAGGAAGCCGTCCTTCTGCACCCATCCGATGGAGGAATCAAAGAGGTCCTGAATATCGAAGAATCCGCCCAGGGTGACCGTGCGCTTGCCCGCCTGACGCCCGTGCACGGCAAGCATGTTTCCGCCCGAATACACGGCGTCATAGAAATTGGTGTCTCCCGGCTGAACAAACATGGGTTGCTCCAGTATGCGAAGCAATTCGCACAGCAGTTCAGGCGCGAGGCCCGGCTCGGCAACATATACCGAGGTCCATCCGGCGGGTTGCGGTTTCACCGCTATACTGGCTTTCCCCGACGATTTGTACTGTGCCAGGACATCCGCATCGTGATCGTCAATATAGAAAAGGGGATTCCAGGTTTCCGGCTGGCCCAAGACGGCATTCTCCGCAAGAAACTGTCCGGGAATCATAAAGACGGACGATGTCTCAGCCGGTTTGTCAAAAGCCTGGACGGTCATGCCGGTGGTGGCGGATATGTTGTCCGCTGAAGCGCCCGTGTCAATATAGCCGGGGGCATAGAGCCAGATGGCACAAGCCTTTTCCCGTCCAAGGCGGTCTTGGAGGCTGGTCCGGTCCGCGGCGCTGAGGTGGAACACATTGATGAAACAGTACACCGGCGCCGGGGGGGCGAGTCCCTCAATAACGTCCCGGAGCAGCAGGAAACGCGACGGAACCCCTGCCCGCAGCACGGCGTCACGTCCGCCGTTGAGAAGCAGCGAGTTCACCTTGACATCGCACTGCTGATAGAAGCGGGAATCCTCATCGACCACCACATTGACGCCGATGGAAGCTGAACTGGCGGGCTCACCGGGGAGCGGGGCGGGATGGGCCGCATAAATCTCACGCATGCGCCCAAACTCCGCGAACTGCTCCTTGTCATGCAGCCAGCCCTCTCCGTTGGGGTCGGACCATACGACGCCCAGTCCATTGACGAGCGCCGCGGAAAAATTGCGCCGTTGCACGTCAAAAACGTCCTCAGCACGCACGCCCCGCATTCTGGAGAACTGGCCGGTGCTTTCGTCCCGTTGCACACCGGTGCGCGTGTCGTCCAGCAGAATCCAAGTACGGCCCCGAGCCGTCAGGCTGTGGACAGGTCCCATGAAACCGCCAACCCCGCCCAGGCCGCGGTCTACGGAGGAAACCGGACTGATGAAGCCGTCCAAGTCGCTTTGAAGCAGGTTGGCGAGGGCGAAGTGGCCCGCCGCATTCGACGTAAGTTCAAAACTGTATCCGTAGCCGGCGATCAGCATTGGTTTGATCGCTGATGT
>CAIJOU010000574.1 GCA_903822375.1 Candidatus Hydrogenedentota bacterium | reverse complement strand
GGGAGACTGCGTTTTCCTGGCTGTGGAAACAGACCTTTAAGGGCCTGCAAGAGCGGTATCAGCCGCTTTCTCCGGCCGTGCTGGACCGAGCGCACGCGGAACTGGGCGTGATTCATGACCTTGGGTTTGCCCCCTATTTTCTTATCGTGACCGACATCGTTCGGTTTGCGAAGGAACAGGGCATTCCCGTGGTGGGCCGGGGTTCGGCCGGCAACAGCGTGGTGGCCCATGCGCTGGGCATCACCCGCGTGGACCCGTTCAAGTACGGCCTTTATTTCGAGCGCTTTCTCAACCGTTCCCGTAGCGACTGCCCCGACATCGATCTGGATCTGTGCTGGCGGCGGCGCGACGAGGTGATCGACTACGTCTACCGGACCTATGGCGCCGACCATGTGGCTATGATTGCCACCGTCAACACCTTCGGCGCGCGCTCGGCCGTGCGCGAGGTGGCCAAGGCCATGGGGGTGACCGGGCCGGAGATTACGCGCATCACCCGCGTGCTGCCCCATTACGGCGCGGGCGACATACGGACTCTGGTGGAACGGGTGCCGGAATGCCGGGGCATCCGGCTGGACGAGGAACCCCTGAAAAGCATTCTGGCCACCTGTGAGTTCATCGACGGGTTTCCGCGCCATCTGTCCATCCATGCCGGGGGGGTGGTCATTGCGCCCGAACCCCTTACGCGCTTTGTGCCGCTCCAGCGCGCGGCCAAGGGCCTTGTCATCACCCAATATGACATGCATCCCGTCGAGGAACTGGGACTGGTCAAGATGGACCTGCTCGGGCACCGGTCGCTCAGCGTCATTCATGACACCCTCGAAAGCATCCGCGAGAACCGGGGGCTTGCGGTGGACATCGAGCGCCTGCCCGATCCGGACCCGCTCACGGCAGAACTCCTCCGCACCGGCAACACCGTCGGCTGTTTCCAGATTGAGTCGCCGGCCATGCGCGGGCTGCTGCGCAAGATGGGGGCCGATGGGGCCCATACGCTGGTGCAGGCCGTCGCACTGGTGCGACCGGGCGCATCCGGCAGCGGTATGAAGCAGCACTTTATCGACCGTCACCACGGGCGCGAGGCGGTCGAATATCTGCATCCCGCCCTGGAGACCGTGCTCGGCGACACCTATGGCGTCATGATCTATCAGGAGGATGTGCTCAAGGTGGCCCACGCCGTGGCGGGCATGGACCTGGCGGAGGCGGATGTGCTGCGCCGTGCCATGAGCAAGAAACGCGGCCCCCGCGAGATGGCCCGCCATATGAAAGGGTTTATGGAAAAGGCGGGGGAGAGGGGGGTGCCCGAAGAGACCGCACAGCAAATCTGGGAACTCATCGCCAATTTCGCCTCCTATGCCTACTGCAAGGCCCATGCCGCCACCTATGGCGAACTGGCCTACCAGTGTGCCTGGCTTAAGGCCCATTTCCCGGCGGAGTTCTTTGCCGCCGTGCTGGCCAATCAGGGGGGCTTTTATATGCCTTCTGTCTACTTGGAAGAAGCCCAACAGTGCGGGGTGCGCATATTGCGCGCCAATATAAACAACAGCAAAAGCATGCATTCAGTCGAATCGGACGGCATTCGCATTGGGTTGTGCCAGATTAAGGGTCTTTCTGCGGTGGCCATCCAGGCAGTGCTGGAGACGCGGGTCCATGGGCCATTTTCGGATTTGGCCGAGGTGGTGCAACGTGCATCGCTGCAGCGGGATGATGCGCTTGCGCTCTGCCACGCCGGTGCCTTTGACGGCTTTTCGGGACCGATGGACCGTTCCATTTCCCGTTTGGCCCAGTTATGGCAACTTCACAGAATCCATGAACAAAAACAGAAAGAGATAAAAAAAGATAGAAACACTTTAATGTATTTCGATGTGGGAGCTGTGCCGACCATTCCGGGGTCCTCAGCACGGCAACAGTGCAATGACCAATGGGAATGGTTTGATATGCTGCTGGAAACGCACCCCCTGCGGTATGTGCTGTCCCAACTTTCAGAGAGTGTGTTGACCCCCAGCAACCGCCTGGCCGACCATGCCGGACGGCAGGTGACCATGACCGGCTGGCCCATCACCGAACGCCGCCTCAACACCCGCGACGGCGG
>CAIJOU010000573.1 GCA_903822375.1 Candidatus Hydrogenedentota bacterium | reverse complement strand
TACCGGCACCGTTCGGACCGATTAAGCCATAGATGGCGCCGGTGGGAACCGTCAAGTCCAACGGGCCCAGTTGAAACGTTGAAAAGCGTTTGGTAAGCCCCCGTATTGTTATCGCTTCTCTCGTCATAGTGCGCCTCTCTTTCTTACCTTTCCCGGAGCAAACGCCGGAGCGTTTCCATGATCTGCTCGTCGCGCAACCCGGCCTCCCGCCCTTCCCGCATCGCGTGGCGCAACAGTGCCTCGGTGTGTTCCGCTTTCGCTTCACGGCTGCGCGCGGCACCCTGTTCGGCGACAAATGTGCCCAGACCCTGCCTGCGATAGATGATGCCCGCCCGCTCCAGTTCCTCGTACGCCCGTTTTACCGTAATCAGGCTGACCAGCAACTCTTCGGCCAGTTCGCGAAAGGAGGGCAGCGGTGTGTGCGGCGCAAGCCGTCCCGAACCCACTTCCCTTCGGATGTTGTCGACGATCTGCGCGTAGAACGGTTTGGGCGAAGCCGCCGACAGCGGCGATATCATCAGCTTATGGTCATATGCCTTGCCCATTGCGTTCATCCATCTTCGTGGTTGTTTGGCCACCCAATCGAACGACTCTATATATACAATATACCCAGCATATTGTCAAGAGCCTTCCTTTTTCCAGATTCTCAACGACAAGAAGAGGCGCATGCGTGAAAGACGGTGGTTGTGAACAGGTGGACAAACCGTCCCGCCCGGCCTCTTTGAAAAGAGCCGCATGTCGCTTTTTCATGGCCCGGTACTCTACAGTGTCTGTTGTCAACCGTTCCTATTGGAGGACTGTGCATGGACCAGAAAGACGCTTCTTCGCCCGAAAGATGGGTGTCGGTCCGGGCCACGGCGTGGCCGGGACTGGCGACGGCTATGGTGCTGGTCCTGACGGTGCTCGAACTTCGCCGCCAGGGCCGGTCCTGGTGGTGTTCCTGCGGCCATTGGTGGCCGTGGGCAGGGGATGTCTGGAGCCTGCATAACTCGCAGCATTTCGCCGACCCGTACAGTTTCACCCACGTGCTTCACGGGGTGTTGTTGTGCGGGGTGCTTGCATGGGTGGGGCGGCGACTGTCGTGGGCATGGCGGTTCTTTCTGGCGGTCCTGGCGGAGGCCGGTTGGGAAATGTTTGAGAACAGCGCCTTTGTCATCCAGCGCTATCGTGAAGCGACACTGGCGTTGGGCTACATGGGGGATTCGGTCCTGAATTCGATGGGGGATGTGGTTTTCTGCGGCCTTGGCTTCATCATTGCGCGGCATCTTGGGTTATGGCGCTCCGTCGTGTTTGTCGTGTTGACGGAATGCGTGCTGCTGTTCTGGATTCATGACAACCTTGCGCTGAACGTGGTGATGCTGGTTTGGCCCATTGACTCGATCAAGGCATGGCAAATGGCCCGCTAGCACCACGGTTCAATGCGCGCGCCCGTCCGCCACGAAAAGGTTTGGCGGCGTGATTTAGTTGTGGCACTTTTTTGCGGTCTGTATTAGCATGTTCCATGACCATGGCATTTCACGGAACGGGTTTATCCCGCGGGGAACTGAGAAAGGAGTCCATATGCACACCACATTCAAGCTGTACATCGCCCTTTTGCTGTGTCTGCCCGCCTCCCTTGCATCCGCCGCCAGCCTGATGCCCGTGGGCGTGTGTGATCTGCCCGAGCCGGGCGTTTACGCCTATCGCACCTGTGCGCACTCCGCCTATGTGCATGAATTCCTGCGCCACGCGGGATTGGGATACTCGCGCGTGGCGGTCGACAAGGTCGCCGAATCGCTGCCGTCGCTGCGCATCCTCGTGACGGTCGGCAGCGGCGACCTGCCCGAGGCAACACGCACCGCGATGGATGCGTGGCTCAATCAGGGCGGCGTGTGGATCAGCGTCGGCACCACGGGCGGTGTGCCGGATTGGTTCGGCGTTGCGGTGGACCATCCGCAGTTGACCTACTGGCACGGCGACATGCCCTGCACGCTTGGCGAGGGCTACATGACCGCCGAACCTGGAGACAATGCGCTCAACCCGGTCACGCCGATTCCGCTCCACTTCTTCAACGGCATTGCGGTCCATCCGACCACCTGCCGCGTGCTGGCGCGCGTGCTCGATGCGCACCAGCGGCCGACATCGCGGGTGGCGATGGCGGAGTACATGCATGGCAGCGGCCGGTGCATCCTCATTGCACCGGACATCACCGGTACGGTCATTCATATCCAGCAGGGCACGGCGATAACGCGTGATCACGTGCCCTCTTCGGACGGTTCCGCGCCGATTTCCGACGGCATTCTCATTACCGAGGACGGCATGACGCTGGACTGGATCTTTGACCGCCAGCCCGTGCCCGGCGCGGGAGAACTGCCCGGGTTCACCGAGCCCATCGCGGACGAATGGAAGGAAGTGCTGCTGCGCGCCATCCTCCAGTCCGCCCGCGAACACCGAGTGGCCGTGCCGATGCTGTGGTTCTACCCGCGCAACCTGCCCGCACTCGGCCACCTGTCGCATGACACGGACGGCAACAATCCCGAGGGGGCGCAGCGCATGCTGGAGAATCTCGACAAGGCCCAGGTGCACTCGACCTGGTGCGTGCTGCTGCCGGGATATGCGCCGGATATCATCCAGAAGATCAGCCAATCGGGGCATGAACTGGCCACCCACTACGATGCGTGTAGCAATATCGCCGACTGGGGTCAGGACAAGTTCAATCAGCAGGTGGACAAGTTGACGGCCCTGTTCGGCATGACCCCGGTTTCGAACAAGAACCACGTGCTGCGCTGGGAAGGCGAAACCGAGTTCTACGGCTGGTGCGATGCCAAGGGCATCCAACTGGACCAGAGCAAGGGCGACTGCCAGTCGGGAGAAACCGGGTTTATGTTCGGCACCTGCCACCCCTATCAACCGATGGCGCCCGACGGAAAGATGTACAACGTGTTTGAACTCTGCACCGCCACGCAGGACTTGATCATGACCGCGCCCATCGCCGTGGGCGACATGATCCTGAACGGGGCATTCCGCCACTATGGCGTGGCCCATTTCCTGTTCCACCCCGCCCACAGCACCATTCCCGCCGTGGCCGATGCGATGTTCTATGTGCTTGCCCAAGGCAAGACGCGCGGCCTCGAATGGTGGACCGCGCGCGACATCAACGCCTGGGAACGGGCGCGGCGCACGGCGGAATGGACGGCCTACAGCACCGAGGAAAAAGATGGCCACGGAAAAGCTTCAGCCACCTTCAAGACCACGAGCCCGCTGCCGCAGGCCACGGTGTTGTGGCTGGCGCCGGAAAAACCCGCAATCCATGTGGACGGGAAAGACCAGCCTGTCCAAGGCGTGGAACGCTGGGGTTTCTCGTTCACGACGGTAACGGGCGATCTGCTTCCCGGTCAGGATCACGAACTTGCACTGGTCTGGTAACTGCCCTCACGGATTCTTGACGTCGATACATTTCATTTCCGACTGGCTGCGGATGAGCAGTTTGCCGTCCACCAGGGCCATGGGCGACCAGATTTCCTTGCCGTCCAGCAGCTTGGCCTGGGCCAATTCCTTGTATCCGTCCGGTGACGGGTCGATGAGGTGCAGGATGCCCTTGTCACCGTCGAGATTGAATATCAGGTTGTCCGCATAGAGTATCGGGCCGAACCCGAAGCTGGGCAGGCCTTCGGCGCCTTTCGTCTTCCACTTGATCTGCCCGTCGAGTCCCACACACTCCATCCCGTCCGACCGATCGTTTGAATTGCTGTTCATGTACAGGCATTGCCCGATGAGCAGCGGCTGCTGGATCTGACTGCCGATCGAGTCATCCGTTTTGAACAGCTCTTTCGCCTCAAGCTTGCCGTCCTTCTGCGCGATCTGCAGCATGGCGGAGCCGCCCTTGTAGCCGCCGGTGATGAAAAGGCGGTCGTTCGGCAACGCCGTGGGGAACGGGATCGGAATGGGGTTCTGCCAATTCTCATAGCGCCACAGGATGGAGCCGTCCTTCAGCGAAAAGGCCGCCACGGTTCCCTTTTCAGGACCGCTGGGATTGCATGAACCCGCCATGATCACCTGGTCGACGCCGGCCAGTTTCGCGACGACCGGGGTGGTGTAGCCGAGCAGCCCCAGCCCCTGTGATTTCCAGACCAGTTCGCCCGTGGCCTTCTTGTACGCCACCACGTAGGCATCGGGTGCCTGCGGCGCCACGATCAACAGGTCGCCGTAGAGGCTGGGTGCCTGCGCCACGCCCCACATCGGCTCGGCAACCTTGAAGTCGGTACAGAGATTCTTGTTCCAGACGGGCTTGTGCGTTTCGAGGTCCACGCAGTACAGGTCGCCCATGATCCCAACCGTGTACACATACCTGCCGTCAATGGTCGGCGCGGTGCGCGACCCCGTGTGCGTGGGTGTGCCCGGCGCGTCGTACGTGAAGTTCCACAGTTCCTTTCCGTCCTGCAGGCTCAGGCAGCGAAGCACGTCCTGCTTGTCATCGGGGCGGTCCAACACGTACACCTTGCCCGCCGCCACCGACGGCGAGGCGAAACCCGTTCCCAATGGAATCCGCCACAGCAGCTTGGGCCCCCCTTCCGGCCACTTGCGGGCCAAACCTTTCTCCTGGGAGATGTTGTCCCGGTTGGGTCCGCAGAACTGCGGCCAATCGGCGGCCACCGCCCCCCCACAAACCAATACCGCGGCAATAAGACAGATTCCAAACCCCTGCGTACGATTCATCACTCGGCACTCCTTGTAGTTTTTTGCGGGCCTTCGCACTGCACACAACAAATCCAAAGAAGTTCAACCACTACTCGCCGTTCTTCACGGACAAACTCAGCCTTGTCGACGGCGCGTCCGATCGGGCGCGCTTGTCTATGGGACGATGAAGGTCAGTTGGACCGGCGGCGCCAGCGTGGGCGCGTTGAAGGTCCATGTGCCATTCTCCAAGCCAAGAACATCGGCCTGCAATCCGCACACAGGCGCGTATATGTCCGGACAGGCCACCTGCGGCGGACCCTGAAAGGCCAACGCAAGTGTGTGTGTCGCATGGTCCACCGCGATGAACGGCTCCCCCCCGAGCGCGGCGTTTCCATCGCAGGCACTCGGAAAAAGAGCTGTGGGTCCTGCAAGTTTAATGCCGTTGGACGGCATGCCGCAGGCCGGCCTTTCCGCCGTCCATGCGGGGGGACCTGTCTCGCCGGCAATCCAGACGGCCGGCACGTGCTCCCCGGGCGGATGCGGCCCCACGCGGAAGTGAATTTCAAATGAAATAAAACTGTCGTGAACACTGTGCGAAAAGAAGATCCACTCCCCGCAGGCAAGAGGCCCTAAAGTGCCTGACAACCCGCATACCGGCTCATAAATCATGGCGCACGGTATAATCGGCCGGGGTTCGAAGGCGAGTTCAACGGTCCGCCCGACGGGGTCCACCACCAGCCGGGGCGCACCCACGGAATCCGTCGCCACACAGGTGTTTCCGTACAGCGCGGTGGGGCCTGAAAAATGCAACAAGTCCGATCTGGTGGACAAAAGCGGTGCGAGTGACCATGCGCCGGGTGCGGTTTCGCCGGAGTTCCAACGGACCGACATTGAATCTCCCGGCAGAGACGGCCCGACATGGAAGGGGATTTCAAATGAGATGAGGGAATCCCGCTCATCGTGCGACGAGAACACCCAATCGCCCTCGGGGAGCGGCCCGAAACTGCCGCCCAGTCCGCACACGGGATCCCGCACATCCGCGCACCGCTTGACGGGCGCAAGCCCAAACACGAGTTCAACCGAATGGGCGGCCGTGTCAACCGCGATATGGGGGACGCCCGCCGAAGTGATGGCCATGCAGCTATTGCCATACTGGGCCGTGGGGCCCGAGAAACTGAGAACATCCGATGCCGTCGGTTGAAGCGGAGCAAGCGACCAAGCT
>CAIJOU010000572.1 GCA_903822375.1 Candidatus Hydrogenedentota bacterium | reverse complement strand
TGACGCCCACCGCGGAACCTGCTAAAGTGGGGTAGGGCGGGCGCAGGCCCGCCGGTCAACACCATCTTAAATTGCCCCGGTACCTGTCGAAGGATGGGGGTAACCTCAGTAGGGAAGCGCTCCGACCCAGCGCTTCGTCACCTCGGGGCTTTCGAAGAACCGCTCCCCTTCGCCCATGTCGAACGGATGACCGTTCGGAAGCACGGCCTGTCCCCCCGTGGACAGGAGGCGGTCGATGGGAAAGCCGCCATAGCAGTTGCCAAATCCCAGCCCGGTGCCGCCGCCGGGACAGCCGAAGGTCTTCCTGTCAACGATCGCGGTTCCGCCCTTGGTCGCCGTCAGCATGAGCGCGGCAACGCATCCCCTTGCACCTTCCTTGAACTGCACGGCCCCGTCAGGCTTCTCGTTGGTTAAGACCACCGCCACGGGGGCGGTCTTGAGCGCGAGTGCTTCTGCCAGTTTGCTGTTCATGCGTCGGCCTCCTCTATTGTGTCCAAACGGCAACTCCCGTTTTGTCTTTACCGCAGCGCCTGCAAGAAAGAAGTATCCCCGCGCGGTTCCAACGGGAACCGTTTCATGTGCCTGTTCGCGAAGAATAGCGGGGTTTCAACAAGCCGCCTTAAGTCTAATCACCCAAGCGGCAGAGCACCAAGTCGTCGATATACACACGCTGGCCGGGGTCAAAACCGTTGACAACAAGGATGGGCATCATTTGCCTGACCTCGGTGTCGCCGATCTTTGCCGGGACCTCGGCTGCCACACCAAGCGCCGTCCACCGTCCCGGCACGGGCTGCGTTTCGGAGGAAGACGAGGGCAGGTTGTTGCTGCCGGCGTCGCGCAGCGTCAGCGACAGCTCCATCGTGCCCTGCATCTCCTGTCCTTTCGGAACATAGACGAAACAGGCCAGTCCGTACTTCCCCGGCACGGCGTCCAAGACCTGGTGGGGGCCGCCCCGCTTCACGCCGTCGCACAGCACCGAGCAGTGTCCGGTGTGGGCGATTTCGTCGGTGCGGCGCATGGTTCCGATGCCATCCGCCACCCATAGGGACCACTGCTTTGGCGTGCCGTTCTCCCCCTCCTCGAAAGAGGCATTCTGCGCGAGCGGCTGCACCCGGCCTTCAATCAGCGCCAGCATCATGGCGGCCTGCGACTTCACGTTGGGCGATTGCGCGGCCTCTCCCAGTTGCCGGATGCGCGCGCGCACCGGTCCCTCTTCCTTCGCCGCAAAATCGTACACGCCCCACAATCCGCCGCCGGCCCATGTGCTGCCTGTCAGGCTGCCGCTCTGGGTCATGGGGATGGGGTGCACCAGCAGCGGGTCTTTCGGGAACAGGTCCAAGGCAAGATGCCGCCGTTTCTCGGCACAACGGGCGGCCTCGTCGGCCTTGTCCAGCAAATCTATCGCCTGAGCCTCGGAATCGATGGCCGCGTCTCCCCGTTCGGCCAGTTTAAAGGCGCAGGCCGTGGCCTCGTAGTATTCGAACGCATCGAGCAGCGTTTTTGCGCGGGCTTTCTGCTTGTCCGTGACGGCTTTCGCCAGCGCGGCCTCCAGGAATGCGCGGCTTTCCTTAATCTCATCAAGTGAAATGTCGCGAAGGTAGCCGGGGCTGGAAAAGTCGAGGTATTGCCCCGCTTCCGTGAACCACGCGGACTTGGGCGCCCGTTCGGTCCAGAACTTCTCCCAGTGGGCGTAGTACTGCGCCAGGCAAGGGGCCGCCTCCTCGCCCACACAGCGGACGTACCACTCGTTCAGCAGCGCGTCGACGTCCCGGTTCGGGTCCCATTGCAGTTTGAGCGCCGCGTACAGCTTGGGCCCCTCGCCCCAGTTCGGATAGGCCTCGGCGTACAGGGCGCGGACGCCGTTTTTACGGCCGAAACGGTAGTAGCCGGCCATATGATGGAACCAGACGCGCGGCAGCACGTAGGGCGTGCCGTAGATGTAATCGTACCAGCCGAACACGGGACTCTTGGCGTGCCATGTTTGCGTGAGCGCCTCGCCGGCCGCGCGGAGTTGGGCGTTCACCCATTTCATGCGGTCGTAGGTCATGTACGGGATCAGGCGCGGATGCACGCTGACGTTTGCAGGCGGGTCCGCCACTTCGCTGTAGGCCAGGCACCCGAACCATTTGTCGGGATGCTTCGCCAGCACGCCTTCAATGACCCGGTTTGCCCAGTCGTAAAAGAGGTCCGAGTAGTCGACAAGTCCCAGCGAATTCTTCCTGCCCGAGAGAAGCGCGAGGCAGCGTTCGCACTGGCAATAGCCGCTGCTGTCGTTCACGCCCAATGAATAGGAGGTCGCGTCCGGATGCGCGTCGAAGTAGGCGTTGATATTGGCGACGGCCTCGTCGACGACGCCCGGGGCGGTGAAGCAGGGCTGCCATCCTTCGGTGTTGTTCGTTTCCGGCAGGAAGCGTTTGCCGTTCCGAACCGGGAAGAACTCCGGATGGGTTTTCGTGTATGTCTCGGGCGGAAAGACGTTGAGCAGATTGTGGTGGAAACTCACACGGCCGTGCATGCGATTGCGCCGCGCCCAGGTTTGCTGCACATCGCCGGACAACCCGCTGAACAGCCGCGAGAAGAACGCCGGTTCCTGCCGAATGGGCGCCGGCGGCGCGTCTATCGTCTTTTGCACCGTAATGTCCGTCCCATTCGGACCCGGCATCAGCCAGCGAACGCCGGCGTAGCGTTCCAACGCCTCATACACGCCGAATTCCGTCCCCCAGTCCGTTGCGCCCAGAATTACCATGGTCCGGGCGTCGGGAAACGCGACAACGAACCCGTCTTCATCCAATCCGACAAGCTCCGGGTCCAGCGCTGCACTCCAAGGCCCACGCCCAATGCAGATGGTGTTCCCCGATTCGGGCGGAGCGGCAATGAGGGGCAACTTTGCCTGGGTGGCCTCTTCAATGCACGAAACGAAGAGGTTTGCAGCGTCCTTGACCTGCCTGCTTGCCCCGGAATCCACAACGATTGTTGCTGACGGGTTGCCGTCCCTGACAATCTCAAGGCCTGAGGCAGGCAGGGCGAGAAACGCGGACACCATCAAGCCGAGAAGACATATCTTGTCCATATCCGGAGCACCTTCCTTCAATGATTCACTGAGGTCTAACCGGCATATATTACACCGATATCCGAAAGAACATTGCATTCACGGCAACCCAAACCTTCGGTTGTCGTTGCGAGCGTTGCCAGCCCGCTCAAGCCTTCTTTCGGCTCTGCTATACTGAATGCCGGCCCATGAGAACAGGGCGAACAGGAGAAGGACAGTGATGCGAAAGAGTGTGGCGGTTATCACGGCGATATTGATCGCTGCAGGGGGTGGATGGGCGGACGTGCTGCTCGAATCAGCACGCGACATCCCGGTTGCGTACGATGTGGACGTGGTGGTTGTGGGCGGCGCGTCGGGGGGCGTGGCGGCGGCCGTGGCGGCGGCGGAACAGGGCGCGCGTGTCTTCCTGGCTGCACCGCGCCCCTACCTCGGTGAAGATCTCTGCGCAACCTGTCGTCTCTGGCTGGAACCGGGCGAGGAACCGGGATCGGAACTCGCCAAGCGGATGTTCCAACCTCCGCTTCCCCCCTTTATTGCATTCGCGGGCGTGCCGTTCACTTACGAGTCCGACTGTCCGTCTGCAGACGCGCACAGGGACACCAGCCCCCCGCGCATGCTTGCCGACCAGAAAGCGGACGCTGCCGCCAAGGACAGTGTCCAGTACGACGGCGACGTGACCATCACACTCGACCTTGGCAGGGAAATGCCCGTAAGCCGGTTGCATGTGATTGCTTTCCACAGGGCGAGGGATTTCGAAATCCCGTCCGTAACCGTATCATTCAGCAATGACAGACAGTCGTGGACCCCGGTGGGCCGCGCCGACAGCACCGTCGGCAGCGCATCGCTGGCGAAGGACGCCCCAGTCCACATCCCGGTCGATGTTTCCGGAAAGGCGCGCTACGTTCAGCTTGCTTTTCGGAAAACACCGGACTCGCACCGCATCCTGCTGGGTGAGATCATCGTTGAGTCGGAAACCGCGAAGACCGTCCTTCCGGGCAGGGATGTCCGCATTCCCCCGATGCCGATGCAGGTCAAACGCACCCTTGACGAGGCATTGATCAATGCGGGCGTGTCTTTCCTTTATGGCTGTTACGCGACCGACCTTCTGAGGGATGCTTTGGGGAAGCCCGCCGGCATTGTCATGGCAAACCGCTCCGGGCGCCAGGCGGTTCGCGCAAGGGTCGTCGTTGACGCCACGCCGCGCGCCATGGTGGCGCGGCTCGCCGGTGCCGAGTTTCGCGACTATCCGTCCGGGCCGCAGGCGTTCCGCCGTGTGGTGTTCGGCGGGGCTCCGCCGGAGAACGGCGACGTGCGCGTGGCCAAACTCCCGGCTCCGATCCAGATCGAGCAGGGCGGACTTGGCGCGACCGCGTTCCAGGATGCCTACGAATGCATGCTGACACTGCCAGCGCAGGACGGCTCGTTTGCAGCATTTGCCCGGGCGGAGCAATCCGCGCGCGACCGGACCTGGACTCCCCGGCAGATGGAGGCCTCTGAAACGCTGTTCCAGGTCCCGCCGGACGCCGTGCGCGCCCGGAAATCCGCGCCCGGTCCCTGGCGGGGCGCAGCGCAAGCCGACCTCGACATATTTCGTCCGGCAAATGTGGAGGGGCTGTATGTTTTGGGCGGCTGCGCCGATGTCTCGCGTGAAGCGGCCGAGCGCATGCTCCGCCCGCTGGCATTTCTTGAGCTTGGGGAGCGCATTGGCCGCGAAGCCGCCACGGAGGCCAAGGCCATGACCGACACGGACAGCGCAATGGTGGCCAAGACCTCAGACGGGGCTGTGCCCAGGGGCGAGGTGCGCGAACTCCTGGCCGGGCTTCGCCCTTCCGGGTCCGCGATGGCGGTAGTCCATGAAGACGCGCGGGGGCTCCCCATTCTCGCGGAATACGATGTTATCGTTGTCGGAGGCGGCACGGGCGGCGCGCCGGCCGGCATTGCGGCGGCGCGGAAGGGCGCCAAAACGCTTGTGATCGAGTATCTGGACGGCCTCGGCGGCGTTGGGACGCTCGGCCTGATCGGCAACTATTATCACGGATACCGGGGCGGGTTCACCAAAGAGGTCGACCAGGGTGTCGGCGCAATGGGCGGCGATGCCAAGCCGGCGTGCCCTTCGTGGAACGTCGAGTGGAAAATGGAGTGGTTCCGGCGTGAACTGCGCAGGGCCGGGGTCGATGTCTGGTTCGGCGTGCTGGCCTGCGGGGCCGTTGTTGAAGACGCGCGCGTCGCCGGCGTTGTTGTGGCCACGCCCGACGGACGCGGCGTGGTGTTGGCCAAGGCGGTCATTGACGCCACAGGCAACGCGGACATCGCCGCCGCGGCCGGCGCCGCGTGCATGACCCCCGGTGAAGACAATCTTGCCGTGCAGGGCACGGGCATGCCGCCGCACACGCCCGGCGACCATTACGCCAACACCGACTACACCATCACGGACGACGCCGATGTCGTCGATGCATGGCGCACCTTCGTTTCGGGCCGCAACAAGTACCGCGACGCGTTTGACCTGGCCACGATTGTCGACTCGCGCGAGCGGCGCCGGGTCGTCGGCGACTTCGTCATCTCGCCGCTCGACGTCTACAACCAGCGCACCTATCCCGACACTATCGGCAAGTCCAGCAGCAACTTTGACACGCACGGGTTCACGATCCATGCCATGTTCGCCCTGCGCAATCCGGACAAGGAGGAGGTTTCGGCATACACGCCCTACCGCGCGCTGCTGCCGAAGGGACTTGACGGCCTGCTCGTAACAGGCCTCGGCATCAGCGCGCATCGCGACGCCATGCCCATCCTGCGCATGCAGCCGGACATCCAGAACCAGGGCTACGCCGCGGGCGCCGCCGCCGCTATGTCGGTCAAGGCCGGGTGCCCGCTGCGCAAGATCGACGTCAAAGCCCTGCAGCAGCATCTCGTCGATATCGGCAACATCCCGAATTCTGTTCCGACAGACCAAGACTCCTATCCGTTTTCAGCAGACAAACTCCTTGCCGCTGTCAGGCAGGTTGTCCCCGACTATGAGAATGTCGCGGTGCTGCTGACCCAGCCCGACGAATCGCTGCCACTGCTTCGCGACGCCTTTGCAAACGCCAGGGAGGACAAGGCCCGCGGCGTATATGCACATATACTCGGCATGCTCGGAGACGCCGCCGGCGCCGATACGCTGGCCAAGGCCGTGGCAGAAACACCCTGGGATGACGGATGGTCGTTTACCGGCGGCGGCCAGTTCGGCGGCAGCCTGAGCCCGCTCGACAGCCTTATCGTCGCACTGGGCCGAACCCGCCAGGCGTGCGCGCTTGAACCGATACTCGCGAAGGCCGCCGCGCTTGATGCGAACGCCGCCTTCAGCCATCACCGGGCCGTGGCCGTCGCGCTCGAAACCCTGGGCAAGCCCGAAGCCGCCTCCATCCTGGCGGCGCTCCTCGCCAAACCCGGCATGACCGGTTACGCCTGCACGGAAATTCAGAACGCCAAGAAAGCGTCGGAGTTCGCGAACCCAAATATGGACCGTGACCGTTCCATCCGTGAAGTTCTGCTGGCGCGTGCCCTGTTTCGTTGCGGCGATCAGAACGGCCTCGCGCGCAGCCTGCTCGAAGGCTACACCCATGACCTCCGGGCATACTTCGCGCGCCATGCAAGGAACATCCTCGGCGGGAACGCGGCAACGGCGACCGATCCGCTTGACCTGGAACCCAAGAGGGCGGCGGGTAGTTTCTCAAACCCGGGACCTTGAAACTCTGTGTGCACGGCGAATCGATCATAGAAGATTCTGATACGGGATTGTGGAGGTGACATTATGGTTCTGCTCGCATTGTCGCTGGTTCTTACGGTCGTTTCCTTGGCGGTGTTTGTGTGGCTCGCGGCGCGGAATTACGCGGCCTTTCCCGACAGGGGCCCCTCACACTTGGACTTTACGGGAACAGCCGACGCCTACATGGGCAAGAAACAGTTCTTCGATCAAGAGGAGGATAGACTGCCATGAACGCCATTCCACAAAGGGGATCGTTGTGCGGGATGATTGTCTGCATTGCCACCGTGATCGTCCCGTGGACGGTGTTTGCGGAGGAGGGGGCGGCGCCGCCCCGGGATCGTTGGGCGGAGGTGCGCGGCTTCAACTATCAACCCAGCTTTGGCCGGACCGGGGTGGAGATCTGGATTGACCGGTTTGATGAAGCAACCGTTGACCGGGAACTGGATCTGGGCCGCAAGTATTTTCCGGGCATGAACACGGTTCGTCTGTGGCTGTCGCATGACGCCTATTTCAAGCATCCCAAGCAGTTTTCGGACAACTTTGAAGCCGTGCTGAAGGCATGTGAACGGCACAAGCTGGTGGCCATTCCAACGCTCTTCAACAACTGGCACAGCATTCCCGATTTCGGCGGGATCTCGCCGGAAATGATTACCTATTGGTTCGCCAACTTCGGCCAGAACGGGCAAGCGCCCAACTACGTGTTCCGGCCCTACCTGGAAGCGCTTTTCAAAACCCATGGCTCGGATGCCCGGATTCTGGCCTGGGACCTGTGCAACGAGCCTTTCAACAACGGGCGTGAAGTTTATGTTGAGTGGCTGCGTCATACGTATCAGACAGCCAAGGCCTTGGGCGCGCAACAATCCGTCGGGGTCAGCGTGGCGCCGTCGGTGGACGACTTGCGGCTGGTGGAACCGTACAGTGATGTGCTCATGATTCACCCCTACTTTGCCCCGCAGGTGGGTTGGGATGCGTTGCAGGCCTTTGCCCGCGAGAAGGGCAAGCCGCTTCTGGCGACGGAATGCTGCTGGGGTTCGCTGGACGATGCCCGCCGCGTGGTGATTGCCGACGCCGACTTCGCAACCTTTCAGAAGCAGAAGATCGGCTTCCTGGCCCACGCGCTGCACGAGAGCCATGTGGCCGACCTGCATCGTCCCCAGTACGGAGTGATCAGTTCGGCGGAATACATGGCGTTCATCCATATGGACGGTTCACTGCGGGCGGGACACGAGATCTTCAACCGGTACGCGCCCCCGCAATGAATAGGCGTTTTATCGCTCGCTTTGTTGTCGAGAAAAAACGTCTTTGACCCTGATATGGCCGCTCAACCATGTGTCGACGGCAGCGCGAATTCAAACTGCAAGTGCAACGGTTTGTTCGAGGAAGACTTCTAGCGGAGTTCGGTATCCCAGCTTTTTCCTTGG